>CAIPWG010000289.1 GCA_903868655.1 uncultured Sphingomonadales bacterium | reverse complement strand
GCAAGGCAGTTTTGCCAATCTCTATCTCAGCCCCAAAGATTATCATCGCATCCATATGCCATGCGATGGTCGGCTGGTCGGCATGACGTATGTGCCGGGCGACCTCTTTTCTGTCAGCCCGGCCTGTGCGCGCACCATTCCCGGCCTGTTTGCACGCAACGAGCGCGTGGTGTGCACATTTGCCACCGATTACGGTCCGATGGTGATGGTGCTGGTTGGCGCGACGGTCGTGGGCAGCATCGCGACGGTGTGGCATGGTATGGTGAATGCGCCGCGCCCCGCCACGTCGCGCGAATGGTCTTATGACGCCGAGGCTGTCATTTTGCGCAAAGGCGAAGAAATGGGGCGGTTCCTGATGGGTTCGACCGTCATCCTGCTGTTCGCTTCCAAAGGCTTGCGGTTCAATCCGGCCTGGCAGCCGGCCGGGCCTGTGCGCCTGGGAGATTTGATGGCAAATTTCACATGATCGCGCCCGATTTCGTAGTGGTCGATGTGGAAACTGCGTGTTCGCGGGTAAGCAGCATCTGCCAAATCGGAATTGTCGGTTTCAGCGGTGGGCAGGAAGTATTTGCCTATGAGACACTGGTCGATCCGCGCGATGAATTTTCGGCGTTCAACATCGGTATCCATGGCATCACTCCGGCACACGTGGTTGGATACCCGTGCTTTTCCGAAATCCATGCGATCGTCGATAGCCACCTGAGCGGGCGCATTACCGTCGCGCATTCGTGGTTTGACAAAGGTGCGTTGTCCGCAGCGTGCCGCCTTGCCGATTGCCCGATGATTGAAACGCAGTGGCTTGACAGTGTCCGTGTGGCCCAACGGGCGTGGCCGGAATTGCCCAACCATCGGCTCAATGGGCTGGCGGATTTTCTGGGCATTGCCCATCGCCATCACGATGCCCTGAGCGATGCCCGGGCCGCGGGGCTGGTCATCGTCAAAGCGATTGAACACACCGGGATCGGCCTTGCCGATTGGATGGCCAAGCCTGCGCGCGCACCGCGTAAAAAGGTAGCCTCGATGACGGCAGCACCCGTGTAGTTTTGCGAATATGGCGCGTCAGGCCCCGATTATCCCGCAGTAGACGGCAATGTCAGCGGCACCGTGGGTGATGCTGCCTCCACCGGGTCGACCGGAGTCGCTTGGCTGGTCGGCCCGCCCGTTGGCGATACGCGAATGTGGCCCAGCGGATTGGCGAACCACAGTGCGGCCAGAACCAGCATCGCAACCAGCAGCATCAGCCAGAATCATTTGCTATCGGGCTGTTTGCCACGATCGAGATCGGCCATATCGGTTTTCCTGAAAAGCAATCGTGGCACAAGTCCCGGCACCGTTGAAGCAACCCGAACTGTGTCCGTGTCAGACGAAAATTGGTACCGCTGCCCGTGTATCGGCACCCTCATCGTTGGCACCACCGGCCTGCGCACCAGCAAAATCAAGCACCACGCGCGACGGCACATCGCCATGGGCCAGCCGTTCGAACACGGTGTTGATGGCTGACAGCGGTTGCAATTCGATATCGGCATGGACCATGCCTCGCGCAGCAAAATCGAGCGCTTCGGCCATATCCTTGCGCGTTCCGACAAACGACCCGCGTATGGTCACCGCACCTGCAACCAGATTGAAGATATCAAGCGGGAAACTGCCCGGCGGCAAACCGACCAGCGCGCATGTGCCACGTTTGCGGGTCATTGCTACGCCCTGTTTGAACGCGGGCAACGAGGGGGCAGTAATCAGGACCCCATGCGCACCGCCGCCGATTTCCTGTTTCAATACTTGTGCCGGATCTTGGGTGCTGGCGTTGATGACCAGATCGGCACCGAGATGTTTGGCGTGTTTGAGCTTGCCCTCGTCGATGTCGACACCGCACACGAGTAGCCCCATCGCCTTGGCATATTGGATGGCCAGATGGCCCAGCCCGCCGCAGCCGGAAATGGCAATCCATTCGCCCGGTTTCGCCTCGGTTCCCTTGATGCCTTTGTATGTGGTGATGCCCGCGCAAATTAACGGGGCGGCCTCTTTTGCGCCCAAACCGGCGGGGATGTGCGCGACATAGTTGGGATCGGCCAGCAGATATTCGGCAAATCCGCCGTTTTGGGTATAGCCGCCAAATTGGGCTTCGTCGCACACGGTTTCCCACGCCGACAGGCAATATTCGCAATGCCCGCAAGCCGAATAGAGCCACGGCACACCCACCCGATCGCCTTCTTTCACGATTGTCACCCCGGCGCCCAGCGCAACGACCCGCCCAATTGCCTCGTGTCCCGGAATAAACGGCGGCACCGGCTTCAGCGGCCAATCGCCGTGGGCAGCATGGAGATCGGTATGGCACACGCCGCAGGCCTCGGTCTTGACCAGGATCTGGCCAGGACCGGGCCGTGGCACAGCCCATTCCTGCAACTGCAACGGTTGATTGAACGCTGTCACAACGGCAGCTTGCATAGTCTTTGGCAACATCGGTAAAATCCTATGGCTGGAAATGCAGCCGTTCAGGCGGGTGCTTTTTCGTGGACGCAGCGAACCAGCTTTTTGTTGACGAACTGGTGGATGCCCATGTTGCCCAGTTCGCGGCCGTACCCTGAATCCTTGATGCCGCCGAACGGCAGTTCCGGATCGGACCAGTCGAGATTGTTGACAAACATCATGCCGGTTTCGACCTTATGCGCGACACGGTGGCCGCGATCGTGGTCTCTGGTCCAGACCGATCCGCCCAGGCCGAAGTCCGAATCATTGGCCAGCGCGATTGCTGCGGCTTCGTCGTGGACCCTGAAAAACATCGCGACTGGTCCGAAAAATTCGTCACGGAACGCCGGGTTGTCGGGTTTGATATCGGTCAGGATCGACGGTTCCATATACGAGCCGGGACGATCGATGCGTTTACCGCCCATCAGCAGCCGCGCGCCATGGGCAACCGCACGATTGACCTGACCCAGCAATTGCAGCAGCGCCCCCTCGCTCGACAGCGGGCCGAGCGTGGTCTTTTCGTCGAGCGGATCGCCCGCCTGAAGCGCGCCGAGCGCAGTCTGGAAACGCTTGATGAAGGCATCGGCGATGCTGTCGACCACGATAAACCGCTTGGCCGCGCAACAAGTCTGCCCTGCGTTGTACATGCGGCCCCATACCGCCCACGGGATCGTGAGATCGAGATCGGCATCTTCGAGCACAATAAACGCGTCGCTGCCGCCGAGTTCTAGCGACGAAGGTTTGAGATTCTGACCGGCGCGCGCACCGATGGAGCGGCCCGCCGCAACACTGCCGGTCAGGCACACACCTTTGATCCGCGGATCATCGATCAGACTGTCGGACTGTTCGTGCGAGATGAACAAATTGGTATAGAGCCCGTCGGGCGCGCCTGCTTCGATCAGCAAGTGTTCGAAGGCCAAGGCGCATTGCGGCACGATCCCGGCGTGTTTGACGACCAACGTATTGCCCGCCATCAAATGCGGCCCAGCGACCCGTGCGAGTTGGTAATAGGGAAAGTTCCAG
>CAIPWG010000288.1 GCA_903868655.1 uncultured Sphingomonadales bacterium | reverse complement strand
GGATAGCGCATGACCCGTTCTGGCCGAGACCCCGGCACCCGGTTGAAGACCGCCAAAGGTCGCACCGCATCGTCCAACCGCTGGCTCACGCGCCAGATCAACGATCCCTATGTGCAAAAAGCCCGCGCCGAAGGCTGGCGCAGCCGCGCCGCATACAAGCTGATCGAACTCGACGAGAAATTCACGTTGTTGAAAGGCGCGCGCCGCGTGGTCGATCTGGGCATCGCCCCTGGCGGCTGGAGCCAGGTTGTGCGCAAACAGGTGCCAGCCGCGCGCATCGTCGGTATCGACCTTTTGCCCACCGATCCGATCGAAGGCGTGACCATTTTCCAGATGGATTTCATGGATGACGCCGCACCTGCCGCGCTGACCAATGCGCTGGATGGCGCGCCCGACCTGATTTTGTCGGACATGGCCGCCAACACCGTAGGGCACAAACAGACTGACCATTTGCGCACAATGGGCCTGGTCGAAACAGCGGTCGATTTTGCGGTGACGCAATTGGCGCCAGGCGGCGCATTCGTGGGCAAAGTCTTTGCCGGCGGCACCGACACAACCCTGCTGGCACTTCTGAAACGCAACTTTACGACGGTAAAACATGCCAAGCCGCCCGCCAGCCGCAAGGATTCGTCCGAGTGGTATGTGATCGCCCAAGGCTTCAAGGGAAAAGCAGATTGAGGATCGTGATTGCGCGGAAGGCCTGCAGTTTCAAACACCCATGATTTCCACAGGTAGGATTTTGCAAGAATCGCACGGACCAGCCTAAAGGGCGCCAACCTGATCTGACCCGGAGCATACCCAAATGGCCGAATCTGCCGACGACCGCCTGCGCCTTCTGATTGAACGCATCGAACGCCTTGAGGAAGAAAAGAAGGGCATCGGCGACGATATCAAGGACGTCTACAGCGAAGCCAAGGCCACCGGTTATGACGCCAAGATCATCCGGCAGATCGTGCGTCTGCGTAAAATGAAGCCCGACGACCGCCGGGAAATGGAAGCGGTGCTGGAAACCTACAAAAACGCGCTGGGCATCGACTGACACTACGACGCGCCTGACGCGACGCGGAACCGTTACAACCCCGCCAGCAACGCGGTGGCCAGAGCCATCGCGTTGCCCACTGCGTGGGCCAGTATCCCGGCCCACACGCCATTGCGCATCCGCAGGTAACCAAACACCAGCCCTGCCCAAACCTGGGGCAGCACCATCGGCACCAGTGCCCACGACAGTGTGGGATAATTGGTCAGGTGCATCAGGCCGAACACCACGACGGACAGATAGAACCAGACGGCAAATCTGCGCGCAAACCAGCGCGGGGGAACGGTCCGACGGCGCAACACGAGCCAGCCGGCCACCGCCGCAAAGCCTGTCAGGATCACACCGAGGGCCATCAGCGTCTCATGCCAATGCATTGCGACGGCCCGCAACAGCCCTGCTGCAATGACAGCCATGGCGAGCAGCCACAACGCACGCGGTCGCCCGGTGAGCCAGCCGCGAAACAGCACTTCTTCAGCCAAGGGCGCTGCCAGCACGACGATGGT
>CAIPWG010000287.1 GCA_903868655.1 uncultured Sphingomonadales bacterium | reverse complement strand
CTCTGCCGAAGCCGCTTACCGGCGTGAACAGGATGAACGTGCACGCGCTGCCGAAGATGCGCGCCGCCGTGCCGAGGAAGCCCGCAAACCGGAGGAAGCAACCGAGGTTGCAGAACCTGCACCGGCAGTGGTTGCTCCTGAAGCAGTCGTTGCACCTGTTGCTGTCGCCGAAGCGATTGTTGAAGCACCTGTGGCTGTGCAGGAACCGGCCGAAGTCGCAGAACCGGCCGCCGCCGTCGAAGATGCGCGCCCGGTGCAAACCGCACCGCGCAAATTTACGCCCGTGGCTCCGATCAAACGCCCCGAGCCGGCCGCGAAGAAGCCTGCAAGTCCGCCGCGCGACAAGAACGCCAACGACCGCCGCCAGGCTGGAAAGCTGACCGTGACGCGCGCGCTCAACGAAGACGAAGGCGCGCGCGCCCGTTCGCTCGCTGCGCTGAAGCGTGCGCGCGAGAAGGAACGCCGCGCGCATTACGCCGGGCAACAGCATGTGCGTGAAAAGCAGGTACGCGATGTGATCGTGCCCGAAGCGATCACTGTGCAGGAACTGTCCAACCGTATGGCTGAAAAGGCCGCGGATCTGGTCAAGGCGCTGTTCAAGATGGGGGTCATGGTCACGATCAATCAGACCATTGACCAGGACACTGCTGAACTGTTGGTCACCGATTTCGGCCACAACGTGCAACGCGTCAGCGCGAGCGATGTCGACATTGATACAAGCACCGATGTCGATACCGACGAAACGCTCCAAGTGCGTCCGCCGGTGGTCACCATCATGGGCCACGTCGATCACGGCAAGACCAGCCTGCTCGATGCATTGCGTGGCACAGACGTGGTGCGTGGCGAAGCTGGGGGCATTACCCAACATATCGGTGCGTATCAGATCAAGACCAAGGGTGGTGAATTCATCACTTTCCTCGATACGCCGGGCCACGAAGCTTTTACCGAGATGCGTATGCGCGGTGCCAACGTCACCGACATTGTTATTCTGGTGGTCGCTGCCGATGACGGGATCATGCCGCAGACGGTGGAAGCCATCAACCACACCAAGGCAGCCGGTGTGCCGATGATCGTGGCGATCACCAAGTCGGACAAGCCCGAGGCCAATCCGCAGAAGATCCGCGAACGTTTGCTCGAATACGAAGTCCTCGTCGAAGAAATGTCGGGCGATGTTCAGGACGTCGAAGTCTCGGCCAAGACCGGGGCAGGGCTCGATACACTGATCGAAAAGATCCTGTTGCAGGCCGAATTGCTTGAATTGCGCGCCAACCCCGATCGCGCCGCAGAAGCGACCGTGATCGAGGCCAAACTCGATAAGGGCAAGGGTCCATTGGCCACCGTTCTGGTACGTCGCGGTACCCTGAAAGTTGGCGATATTCTGGTGGTTGGCACCCAATCGGGCCGCGTGCGCGCGATGCTTGACGACAAGGGACGTCAGATCAAGGCAGCGGGTCCGTCGTTGCCGGTCGAAGTGCTCGGTATCGGTGGCGTGCCGATGGCGGGTGACACGCTGACCGTGGTCGAAAACGAAGCGCGTGCGCGCGAAGTTGCGACCTATCGTGAAGAAATGGCGCAAGCGAAGCGCACCACCTCGGTACCGGCCAGCATCGACACGATGTTCTCTGCGCTGAAAGCGAAGGAAGTCGTCATCGAATTCCCGGTGGTGATCAAGGGCGATGTGCAGGGTTCGACCGAAGCGATCGTCAACGCGCTCAACCGTTTGTCGACTGATGAAATCAAGGTGCGCGTGCTGTCTTCGGGCGTTGGCGCGATCACCGAAGGAGATGTCACGCTGGCGCAGGCCACTGGGGCACCGATCATCGGGTTCAATGTCCGTCCCAATGCCAAGGCGCGCGAACTTATCCAGCGCAACAAGGTTTCGCTGAAGTATCACGACGTGATCTACAAGCTGACCGAGGAAATCGCGCGTGAAATGGCCGGCGAACTCGGCCCGGAACGCATCGAAACCGTGGTCGGCCGTGCCGAAGTCAAGGAAGTGTTCCCAGCAGGCAAGCGCGACAAGGCAGCAGGTCTGCTGGTGCTCGAAGGCTATATTCGCAAGGGCATCCACGCGCGGCTTACGCGCAACGATGTCATCGTGTCAGCCACGCTCATCGCGTCGCTGCGCCGGTTCAAGGATGATGTCGCCGAAGTGCGCGCCGGGCTGGAATGCGGTGTGGTTCTGGCGGATACCAACGACATCAAACCCGGTGATATGCTGGAAGTGTTTGAAGTCGAAGAACGCGCGCGTACGCTCTGACCCATGTCCCAGCCCTCTTCCCCGGGGAGAGGGCTGGGTTGGGAACTGCAACACGGCAATGATGCGCAACCATGGCAGGTTCCCAGCCCGTTTTTCTCCATCTCCACCGGAGGGGACCGGATTGGGGGGCTCTCGCATTCAGGCACAACGGCCACTATATCAGGCAAGCGATCTGGTTTGGTTCGAGCAAACTGACCAGCCTCTTTATCGAACGCCGGAGGGGATGGCTGGCATCGCACGCAACAGGCGCGCTATGATTTTGACCATGACCGTCCGCAATACACTGGATAACAACACACCTTGGCCCGCCCTACCCAGACCCCCGAAAGCCGCTCTGTCCGCCTGCTCAAAGTGGGTGAACAAGTGAGACACATTCTGTCTGAATTGCTGCTGCGGCAGGAAGTCCACGACGAAGTCCTGACCGCGCATACCGTCTCGGTGACCGAAGTGCGGATGTCGCCCGATTTGCGCCATGCGACAGTGTTTGTGAAGTCGCTGCTGGGTAGCGATGAAGAGATCGTGCTGAAATCGCTGCGAACCAACACCGCCTTTTTCCAGCGCGAGGTCGCCGGACGGTTGAAGCTGAAATATGCCGCCAAGCTCAAGTTTCAGTCTGACGTGAGCTTCGACGTGGCCAGTCATATCGACCAGTTGTTGAGCGATCCGCGCGTCAGCCGCGATCTGGGCGATGTGACCGGTAGCGATCAGGACGCCTGAGCGGCATTATCCGGATCGACCGCGATGGCCAAACTTCACTTCTTTTACGCCAGCATGAATGCTGGCAAATCGACTGCGCTGTTGCAGGCTGATTTCAATTATCGCGAACGTGGTATGGCAACGATGTTGTGGACTGCGGCGGTTGATCAGCGTGGGCAGGACGTGGCGGGTCTGGATATCGTCAGCCGCATTGGCATTGGCGCGCCGGCGCATCTCTTTGATGCCGCAACTGATCTGGTTGGTGCAATCGATCATGCCCATGCCCGCACGCCGCTGGCCGCGGTGCTTGTCGATGAAGCGCAGTTTTTGTCGCGCGAGCAGGTGTGGCAACTCGCGCGGATTGCCGATGACTGGTCCATTCCGGTCAT
>CAIPWG010000286.1 GCA_903868655.1 uncultured Sphingomonadales bacterium | reverse complement strand
CTCAATCGTCAGGCCGTTGCCTTTCGACTTCGAGATTTTTTCGCCCTTTTCATCGAGGAACAGCTCATAAATCAGGCCTTCAGGGCGGCGGCCGCCGAGCACTTGAGCAATACGGCCCGATTGCAAATGGCTGTCGGTCAGATCCTTGCCGCACATTTCATAGTCAACGCCCAGCGCAACCCAGCGCATGGCCCAATCGACTTTCCATTGCAGCTTGGCCTGTCCACCCAAAACGCTCCGTTCAACGCTCTGCCCGTCGCTGTCGGTAAACCGTACCAGCCCCGCATCGGCGTCGATGACTTCGACAGGCACCTGCAACACGACGCCAGTACTGGGCGATACCGGCAAAATGGGTGAATAAGTAAGCCGGCGTTCTTCGCGCAAAGTGGGCAGCATGATCGCCAGAATCGCGTCATAATGACGCAGCACGTTCTTCAGTGCATCATCGAAGCCACCCGAATTGTAGCGGTCAGCGCTTGAGACAAATTCGTAATCAAAGCCGAAACGATCGAGAAATTCGCGCAACAAGGCATTGTTGTGTGCCGCAAAGCTGTCATGCGTGCCGAAGGGATCGGGAATGCGCGACAACGGACGTCCCAGCTGGGTGGCCAGCATATCTTTGCCCGGCACGTTGTCAGGCACTTTGCGAAAGCCATCCATGTCATCGGAAAACGCCACCAGTCGGGTCGGGTGCCCCCCGGTCAACGCCTCGTAGGCGCGGCGGACAAAGGGTGTGCGCAAAACTTCCTGAAAGGTGCCGATATGCGGCAAGCCCGATGGGCCATAGCCGGTTTCGAACAACACCGGCACCAGTTCGCCCGCGGCGTCGCGCTTGCCCGCAGGGAAGCGTTTGACCAGTTTGCGCGCTTCTTCGAATGGCCATGACTTTGACGCCTGCGCGGCGGCAATGATGGCTTCAGCGGTGTCAACGGCGGGCGTGGGTGAGATGTCGGTCATGCCTTGGGCCATTCGCGATTATGCCCATTTTGGCAAGCATCAATCCGGCAAGATCAAACCGGCTTGTGGCTTGTGCGCGCGAATTTCCTCCTCGGTCAGGCCACAGATCTCGTGCGGAAACACCAGCCACTCATCGGTCTGGTGCACATAATAATCAGGGCGCAATGCGGTCTTGTTGCGCGCGGGCTTCCAGTAGACAGTGGCGATGCGGATTTCGCGCGGCGTGTTGAAGCGACAACGCGCCTGCAATTCGTGCAAGGTGGCCGCAATCGAGCGGCCCGAGTCAAACACGTCATCCACCACCACCAGCCGATCATCAGGCGATAGCGTGTCGATCAGATACCCCAGCGAATAGACTTGCACCTCGGCGTTTTGCCGATCAATCCCCGCATAGGATTTCGTTCGGATGGCAATATGATCGGTTTCGATCCCACGATATTCGAGCAATTCCTGAACCGCGATACCCACTGGCGCACCGCCACGCCAGATCCCGACGATGTGTGTCGGCACAAATCCGGAATCGACAATGGCATTGGCCAGCCGATAGGAATCTTCCAACAATCCGTCTGCGGTAAGCCAGGTCTTCTCGATGGCAGCAGCGTTGTTTCCCATGGCGCAGTACTAATCGTCGCAAACCCGCCCGTAAACACCACAAACGGGGCCGTGCTTGCGCACGGCCCCCGCAATGCGGCGGAGAATGGCTGACTGCAGGGCTCAACCCTTGAGCAGCGACAGCACGTTCTGCTGGCTCTGGTTGGCTTGCGCGATCATCGCGGTCGAAGCCTGCGACAGGATCTGCGATTTGGCCAGGTTGGTGGTTTCTGCCGAATAATCGGTGTCCTGGATACGGCTGCGTGCCGATGCCAGGTTGGTGACGTTGGTGTCGAGGTTGTTGACCACCGATGACAGCCGGTTCTGGGCGGCGCCGAGCGCTGCCTGCGTGGCGTTCACTTCGGTAATCATCGAATCAACATTGGTGATGGTCGTTGCTGAAAGCGACTGGGTCGAAACGTCCATCGCCTGTGTCGTGCCGCTGGCGCCGTTGTAATTGGTCTGTCCAACGCCACCGTTGGTGCCAAACAACGTCGATCCGTTGAAGGCCGGGCTTTGGATCACAACGTTTTCGTTGTTGTTGGCGCCGGTCTGAATGGTCGTCGTGATGTTCTGCGAGCCATCGCTGGCAGGTGCGCCTGAGGTGATTGCAAACACATTCACGCCGTTGAACGTCGTGGTGGTCAGGATTCCGGCAATCTGCTGGGTCAGGTTCGAAACTTCCGCCTGCATCGAAGTGCGGTCCGAAGTCTGATACGTACCCGACTGCGATTGCACAGCCAATTCGCGAATGCGTTGCAGCATGTTGGTGACTTCGGTCAGCCCGCCGCCGGCGGTCTGGGCCAGCGAAATACCGTCGTTGGCGTTGCGCACAGCCTGCTGCATGCCGTCGATCTGCGACGTCATGGTGTTGCTGATGGCAAGTCCCGCGGCATCGTCAGCCGCGCTGTTGATGCGCAGACCGGTCGACAGGCGCTGCATGGCCTGCGCGGTCATGAGCGAAGCTTTGTTCGAAGCATTTGCGGCCTGTGTGGCCCCAATATTGGTGTTGATGACAGTCATATTCCCATTCTCCACTATGGGCAGGACCGTTACAAACCCGGCACAAGCGTCACGCCATGTCTGGTCTGCATAGGTTCCCGTTGTTCCAGAACGGCAGACGGCATGGGAAATTAATGCCAAATTTTGCGAAGCCTGATTTGCACCGCGCATGGCGTTTACTTTCGCCCGTCACAGCCCCACACGAGGGGCATGGATTCGTTGCCCCCCGCCGTGTCGCCGCTGCCTTTGGCGGCACTGCATGCCAGCCATGGGGGATGCTGGATCGATGAACCACGCGGGGGCGGCGCGCGCGAAATCAGCAAGGGCGAAGCGATTGTTGCCGCCGCGGACACACCGCTGATCGTGTTGGGTGCACCTTTGGTTGCCAGCCGGCTCGGCTATCCCGATTTGTCGGGGCTGGATTTGCTCGAACTGTTTGCTTTCGTGTTTCCCGCCCGGTTCATGGTGCCGACCCCGCGCGGCCTTGCCCATGCGCTCGATTTGCCCGAACCGGTCGGAGATGCCGCCGTTGCCCCGTTTTTGCGGCTGGCAGCGGCCGCGCTGATTGCCGAAACCGCTCGCGCAGACTGGCAGACCCGCGAAGGCGCGTGGACCCAGTTGCAAACGCTGGTGCGGTTGCACTGGCCCTGGGCCACGTTGTTATCGCAATCCATCACCCGGCCCGAACGCGCCGAACGCTGGCTGTTTGCCCGATTGCCCGAATGGGAAGAGGCCGCACCCCGCCCCCAGCCTGCGCAAGTCGTGCTGAATGACGACGCCATTGCCGAGCGGCTGGCTGCGATTGCCGGAGCCGGCGCAGAAACACGGCCTGCACAGCGCGCCTTCGCGCGCGAAGCCGGCCACGCCTTTGCCCCGCGCGACACCGCGCGTACGCCCCACGTTGTGTTGGCCCAGGCGGGGACGGGCACTGGCAAGACCCTGGGATATCTGGCACCGGCCTCGTTGTGGAGCAAACTGACCGGTGGCACGGTCTGGGTTTCGACCTATACCAAAGCCCTGCAACGCCAGTTGCGGCGCGAAAGCCGCCGCGCCTTTGCCGATCGCGATCATGGCCAACGTCCCAACGTGGTGGTGCGCAAAGGCCGCGAAAACTATTTGTGCCTGCTCAATCTTGAAGACGCACTGCAGGGCGGGTTTCAAGGACGGCCTGCAATCCTGGCGCAATTGGTGGCGCGCTGGGCAACCTACAGCCAGGATGGCGACATGGTTGGCGGCGATTTGCCCGGCTGGCTGGGCACGCTGTTTCGCAAACGCGGGATCACTGCGCTGACCGATCAGCGCGGTGAATGTATTTACGCCGCTTGCCCGCATTACCGAAAATGCTTCATCGAACGCGCCACTCGCGCTTCGGCCGAGGCCGATCTCGTGATCGCCAACCATGCACTGGTGATGATCAATGCCGCACGCGGTCGCGAAACCGGCGGCCAACCCACGCGGATCGTTCTCGACGAAGGGCACCATATATTTGATGCCGCCGACGCGACATTTGCTGCCGCGCTGACCGGAGCCGAAACAATCGAATTGCGCCGTTGGGTGATCGGCCCCGAAGGCAAAGTGCGCGGCCGCCGGCGCGGGCTTGCTGCTCGGCTGGCCGATGTCGCCAGTTATGACAAGGAAGGCGCTCTGGCGATCACCCGTGCACGTGAAGCCGCCGAAGCCCTGCCCGGCGACGGTTGGCTGGCGCGGATCGGCGAAGGCAGCCCGTGGGGCCCGGTCGAAGCCTTGCTGGCAGCAACCCGCGCGGTTGTTCATGCCCGCGATGAAAGCGGCGGACAGGAAGCTGGCTATGGCCTGGAAACCGAAGCCGCCGGGCTTGACGGGATATTCATTACCCAAGCGGGTGCGGCGCAGGACGCACTCGAAGCACTGCGCCAACCGCTCGCCAAACTCGGCGCGCGGCTTGAGGCCATTCTCAACGATCCGCCCGACTGGCTCGATAGTGCTGCGCGCGCACGGATCGAGGGCGCACGAGGCTCGATCCAATGGCGTTGCGATCTGGTCGGTGGCTGGATCG
>CAIPWG010000285.1 GCA_903868655.1 uncultured Sphingomonadales bacterium | reverse complement strand
GACTTCGCGAAAGCACCAAAATGCACGCCTTGGTAAGAAAAGAAGAAGTCGCGGCCTTTTGGCATTGCGCAAATTGCGCAGGCGTAATTGAAAACTGCGCAATCTTTGTGCAGGCGGTGCCTCATTATTGGGCAATCAAGGATAGGTGAGCGCCATCCACTGCTCCGTACCGCAAGCCCTTCGCCGATCGAAGGGTACTCTGCGTGCGCTTGGTGGCACTCAGAACATCCTCAAATCATATAAGGCGGCGAGTGACGGCCAAGCGGGCTGGTGGTGAAAATTTCGACACCCGTCTCGGTAATGCCGACCGAATGTTCGAATTGTGCCGACAATGATCGGTCGCGGGTCACCGCCGTCCATCCGTCGTCGAGAATCTTGCATCCGGGCTTGCCCAGATTGATCATCGGTTCGATCGTGAAAATCATGCCGGGGCGCAATTCGGGGCCAGTCCCGGCTTGGGCGGCATGGACCACTTCGGGGGCGTCGTGGAACAGCCGTCCGACCCCGTGGCCGCAGAATTCGCGAACCACGCCATAGCGCTGGCGTTCTGCATGTGCCTGGATCGCCGCGCCGATATCGCCCAGCCGCGCGCCTGGCCGTGCCGCTTCGATCCCCAGCATCAGGCATTCATATGTCACTTCGACCAGCCGACGCGCTTTCAGTGGCACATCGCCGACCAGAAACATCCGGCTGGTATCGCCATGCCAGCCATCGAGCAGCGGGGTCACATCAATATTGACGATATCGCCATCGCGCAAAGTGCGATCGGATGGAATGCCGTGGCACACCACATGATTGATCGAAATGCAGCACGAATGGCTATACCCGCGATACCCCAACGTTGCCGGGATTGCGCCCGCGGCCAATGTCATGTCGCGCACAACTGCATCAAGATCGGCGGTGATCGCACCTGGCACAACCATCGGTGCCAATGCGTCAAGAATTTCGGCCGCAAGGCGTCCGGCCTTGCGCATGCCCTCAAAACCCGCGGGCCCGTGCAGCTTGATGGTGCCGTCACGCGGCTGGATGTCGGCTTCGTCGGCGATCACATAGTCAGTCATGTCTGCCATGTAGCGATTGCGGCACGATCTGGCGAGAGGGGGCAATTGCACTTTCCTGTCGCCTCGGGCTAGACCATGCGCATGAACGAACGGCATGCACCCATCCAGCCCGATCGCGGGCAAAAAGCGATCTCGATCCATCTCGTGGATAAGTCCGGGCTCGATCCGCTGTTGCTTTCGCTGGGTGAGGGGCAACGCGCTTCGCTCGCCGCTCAAAAATTCGCAGCAGATCCTGGCGATTTGGCCATCGTGCCTGATGGGCAGGGCTGGTTCGCGCTAGCCGGGATAGAGCCGCGTGCGGCGCTTGGCACCTGGTGTCTGGCCCGTTTGGCCGAAAACCTGCCCGGCGGGACCTATCGCATTGTGCCCCATGCTGCGCAGGCCGCATTGCCGTTGTGGACCTCGGCGCTGGTCGGATGGGTGGCTGCGCATTACCGGTTTGACCGGTACAAGACCGATGGTGCCAATCCGGAACCGCGCGTGCTTTTGACCAGTGAACCGCGCGCGATCTTGTCGGCCCTCGCAGAAGCGGCAGCGATCGCATTGGTGCGTGATCTGGTCAACACCCCCGCCGAAGACATGGGTCCGGCCCAGCTGGAAACCGAGGCGCGCGCACTGACCAAGACCTTTGGTGCAGAAATCCATGTCGTCAGCGGTGATACGCTCGAACGCGATTATCCGATGGTTCACACGGTGGGGCGCGCCGCATCGCGTCATCATGCGCCGCGCCTGATCGAGATCGAATGGGGCGATGCGCGCCATCCGCGCGTGGCCATTGTCGGAAAAGGCGTGTGCTTTGACAGCGGTGGGCTCGATCTGAAGCCG
>CAIPWG010000284.1 GCA_903868655.1 uncultured Sphingomonadales bacterium | reverse complement strand
GCCATCGCGGCCACGCAAAGCGCCGAGCTTACCAAACGCAGTTTCATCATTTTGCCTTTCGCGCCGGGCGATCCGGCGGCGTTTTGCCCAGTCTGGCGAGGCGGGCAGGGGGCGTATGGGTTCATGTCACAGCGCTCCCAATGGGCCTACGGGCACAGGTTTTGGCGCCGAGGCGACGGGCACTTCGATTGTTTCCTTGCCGCGTGTCACCCGCACCGCGGGACCCATCCGAACCACCACCGGTGCGGAGGCTGCCGGCCCGCCCATGCGCGGCGCGCCGCCGCCGCCGTGGATTGATCCCTGCACGCCGTTGATCGCATTGGCCGAAGGCATCGTCTTGCGCTGAAACCGCGAGACATCACCGCCAGTCACAAACGAGTCGGCCTTGTCGACGGGCTTGGCCATCGCGGCCTTGAGCAGGCGGTCTTCTTCCTGGCGGCTGGCGCCTGCGGGCACCTTCACTTTGCCAGAGGCGACCACCTTTTCCAGTTCGGCCGAATTGTCGGCGATTGACCGCAACGACAGGCTGATCGTGCCCAAGGCTTCGGCAACCGCCAGCTCTTCGGCGATCTTGGGGGTGGCTTCGACGGTTACGAGGCTGAACCCTTTGACCCGGGTTTTGCCATCGACGGTTTCTTGATCGGTCGACTGGTCGGTGGCCAGCACACGCAGGTTCTTCAAAATCGTCTCGGCCGCGCGCAGCGGCTGCGACTCGCCTTCGCCCTTGACCGTCTGGGTCAACAACAGATCGACATGGTCGCCCGGAAACACAAAGCCGGCAACGCCGGTGCGGCTGCTGACAGGGATAGTCACGGCGCGCATGCCGGGCCCGAGTGCGGCGGCCAGAAAACCGCGATCGCCCGGTGCGACCAGTGATCCGGTGGTGACTGGCTGGCCAGCGGTGATCGGGTTCTTGACCACGGTGCCCAGCAGCTTGGCCATGTCGGTCTTGTCCTGAAGGAAATACGCGTCCTGCACGAGGTCTTTCGGCCAGGGCTGGAACGAAACCGAATCAGCGGTGATGATGGTGCCGATCTGAAGCGCACGCTGCGAAACCAGGACCTTGGGCCCTTGGGGTACTTGCGCAGCTGCGATCGCCTGAGGGGCGGCACCACCGGCCAGCAGGGATCGCGCAGCAAGGCTGGTGACCAATGCCACAAGCAGAGCTCCGACCAGCAAAAACAGTTTCTTCCTGTCCATCGCAACCACTTTCCGCCCAAAATCGAACCCGCGATCTATCGGCCAAATTAGTTAAAATTGACTATCCAGCGTTCACGACTGGTAAGTCTTCCCCAATGCGGCGCCTTATTGCGCCGCACCCGGGGCATGATTTGAATACGTGATGTGTGGCTTGCCACCGTTGGGACCGACCCAGGCCTTGGGGTCGTGCCATTGCGCCGGATCGGCGCTGGCAATCGTCCACAACCCGGCTACAGCAATTGCCACACCATACGGAATTTTCAGCCGTGCGGTCTGCCGGCGGGTGACGTGCCACAGGCCGAGCGCGATGGTCAGCACCCCGCCAGCCAGCGCCATGACAATCAGCAGCCGCAGAAACAGCACCGCAGGCATCCACAATGCCAGCGCAGTCAACAGCTTGACATCGCCGCCGCCCATCGCCCGCAACGCGAACAATCCAGCCAGCACCGTAAACGCGATCACGCCCAGGGCCAGTTGCCAGGCGACGCCCGGCCACAGTGAAAGCCCCGAAGCCCACCAGAACAGGGGCGCGCCCAACGCAATCGCGGCGTTGAGCCAGTTATCGATCTGGCGACGGCGGATATCGGTGAACGCGGCAATCAGCAGTGCGATTGCCAAGGTGCCCACCAGCCCGTAAACGATCACGTGTCCTTGCATGTCAGGCCTTATGCAGGACAATCACTTACCAAACGGTAACCAAGTTCGACCGCTG
>CAIPWG010000283.1 GCA_903868655.1 uncultured Sphingomonadales bacterium | reverse complement strand
CCGCCAGTGGATCGGGCGGAATTGGACCCAGCACAAAATCATCGAGCGGCACCGGCAGCGCGCAGTCTTCTTTCAAGGCTACCAAACGGCGCGACAGGCGGGCCATATCGGCCTCGGCAATCAGGCTTTCGCGCAGCTTGCCCGGTTTCATCGTGCCAGCATTGGCAAGTGCTGCATCGAGTGTGCCGTTTTCCTGAATCAGCTTGGTCGCGGTCTTGGGCCCGACGCCGCGAATCCCCGGCACATTGTCGACTGCATCGCCCATCAGTGCCAGCACATCGCCGACAAGTTGCGGTTCGACACCGAACTTTTCGATCACTTCGGGGATGAAGATGCGCTGGTTCTTCATCGTGTCGAGCATGTCGATCCGCGAACCGTCGGGGCCTTCGCCCACCAGTTGCATCAAATCCTTGTCCGACGAGACAATCGTGACATCCCACCCGCGCGCATTCGCCGCGCGTGCGTAAGATGCGATCAGATCGTCAGCTTCGAGCCCGGCTTCTTCGATGCAAGCCAGGCTGAACGCGCGCGTTGCATCGCGGATCAGCGGGAATTGCGGCACCAGGTCTTCGGGCGCAGGCGGCCGGTTGGCCTTGTACAGCGGGTACATATCGTTGCGAAACGTGATCGATCCTTTGTCGAGCACGACTGCAAGGTGGGTTGGCCCATCGGCCGCATGCAGGTCTTCGGCCAGTTTCCACAGCATCGTGGTATAGCCATAGACCGCGCCGACCGGAGTGCCGACCGGATTGGTCAGCGGCGGCAGGCGGTGATAGGCGCGGAAGATGTAGGCCGAGCCATCGACGAGGTAGAGGTGGCTGCGGGGTTTGGCTGTCGGCTGCATGGTACGACCTGTTATACCGTGAATCGAAATTGGCCAGAGGTGATTTGCGCAGGACGGTTTTGCCGCAGTGCACACCAAAAAACGGTCTGACGTGTGTGCAAACCGGCTTGGCGCAGGGGGTAAAAGGGCGAAAAAACCGAGCGGTTCCCTGACGATATGACAAGGGCGGGCGATTGGTTGCGTTGAAAGCTTGCAACGCAGTGAATTGCCGATTAATTGGGGCGCGAAGTCTATCGCCAGAGTAGGCTTTGCGGCGGGCTGCTTGCCCGGCGCGGTTCACTTCAATCCAGGGATTGTAACGCATGCGCAAGCTCATCCTCGCCGCTGTCGCCGGCACCGCTTTTGCTCTCGCCGGTTGCGGCGAAAAGCCGGCAGCTACCGAAACCACTGCTGCAGCAACCGATACCGGTTCGGCTGAAGCTTCGGACGTTGCAGCTGACAGCAGCTCTGCTGCCGCTGAATCGAGCACCGCTGCCAAGATGTAATCCTCGCCCCATTGGGGCAGGTTACGTCACAGCACATGCTTGACGAAAATAGCAAAGGGAGTCTGACCGACGGGTCAGGCTCCCTTTCTCTTTGCGTGGTCTTGCCACGGGGACGGCAGCTATGGCTGCACGTCGTCAGCGCAGATCGGTATGAAAGCAGCGCGTCAGCGGCGGCTTTGCTGGGTTTCACCATGGGGCAGCTCTTTGGCATAGCCATCGTAGAGCGCCCGCGTGATTTGCGCGATCAGCGTTGCGTGCGCGGTATGCCCTTCGGGCCCGGCGACGAAAATCGCCAGCGCCAGATGACGGCCATCGGGTAGGCGGATAATCCCGACGTCGTCGGTAACGCCCTGCAACGTACCGGTCTTGTGCGCAAACACCGTGCCATCGGGCAGGCCTGCACGCATCCGGTTCTTGCCGGTGCTGGTGCGGGTCATCGTGTCGAGCAGTACAGCGCGCGATTGCGGGCTGAGCGCGCTGCCCCGGTCGATCGCGGCCAGCAGCGCAAGCATGGCGCGCGGCGTGCTGGCATTGCGGGTGTCGATCGTGGTGGCCGGATTGATTCGCCCGTCATCACGCACCATCGTGGCAATCGTGCTGTCGACATGCTGGCCCACGATACCATTGCGCGCGAGCCAGGCATTCACCGCGCCGATACCGCCCACTGCGGTGATCAGGCCGTCAGTGGCGTGATTGTCGCTGCGTGTGATCATCAGTTCCATCAGCTGTTGTGCCGACATCGTCGGGCCTGCGCGCAGCGGGGCTTCGGAAGACCGTCCGCGTCGTTCCGCCACGGGCATCATCATCGGCAGTGGCTGGACGAGCGAGAAGCGCCCTTGTTCGACCCCGGTCAGGAACGTGCCCGCCACCGCGATCTTCACCGTGCTGGCCATGGGAAACGGCATGTCGCCGTGGATCAGCACTTGTCCGCCGCCATCGAGATCGGCGGCGGCGATGCCGATACGGCCCCGCGCATGGCCAATGATCGATTCGATGGTTTGTTGAATGGTCAGGTCGCGCTGGTCCTGCATCGTGGCAGGCGCCCGGCTGTGGACACTGGGGGTGGTCATCAGCAGCGCAGGCATCGCTGCCAGCGCAGCAATCCACGAAGGGATCTTGGGATAGCAAAGCGTGCGCAGCAGCATGTGTGACCCTGTCTGGCGGTGCGGTCTTGTCCGCAGTGCCTTACAGCATCTAACTGATTGTGATTCGCACCGAAAGCCCTCGGTATTCGCCCGGACGCTGGTAAAAGGCGGACCGGCCCGCCGCTGCGGCCGGTGCGCGCCAGTCCGAACCCAAATGACCGCTGGACTTTAATCGATCGATTAAGGATAGTTCGTGCGACACCGGCCCAGACCGGCAGGCGGAGGATGCATGGACGGGGAAAGCGCAGCTTTCACAAAGGCGCTGGGCGGGGCCATGGCCCGTGCGGGCCATCATGGCGCGATCACCGATCTGCAACGCCTGTCCGGTGGTGCCAACATGGAATCGTGGCGTTTTGGATGTGGGCCAGCGCGCTTTGTATTGCGCCGCGCGCCTTCTGCGGCCTGGCTGGCCGGACGCAGCCTGACAATGGCAGACGAAGCGCGGGTGATCCGTCTGGCACGCGGCGGTGGGGTGCCAGCGCCCGAAGTCGTGCTGGAACTGGTTCCCGAGGACGAGTTGGGCATCGGTTTTGTCATGGGCTGTCTGGATGGCACGGCCGATCCTGAAACGGTGCTGGCTTCGCCGCCCGCTCTGGCCGACCAGATTGCCAATGCCATGGCGCGCATTCATGCACTTGATCCCGCGCATGCCCGGCCCTTGCCGGTGCTCGATGCCGCCACCGGCGTGGCAAAGTTGACCGCGCAGTTTGAAAACAGCGGCGGCGATCGGCCAATCATCGCCTTGGGCCTGGCCTGGTTGCGCGCGCATTTGCCCCCGCCGTCGCGCTTGTGCGTGGTCCACGGCGATTTGCGGATTGGCAATGTGCTGGTCGATCACGGGCATTTGACCGGGGTGCTCGATTGGGAACTGGCGCACCTGGGCGATGGGCACGAAGATCTGGCATATGGCTGCATGACCGTCTGGCGGTTTGGGCGGCTGGACAAGCAGGGCTTGGGGTTGACCACGGTGGCCGATCTGGCACGTGCGTATCAGGCCGCGGGTGGTGAGGCGTTTGATCCAGCGCGGTTCCGGTTCTGGCTGGTCTATCGCACGGTGTGGTGGGCGCTGGGTTGCCTGGAAATGGGCAAGGCGTGGCGTTCCGGTGCCGATCGGTCGCTCGAACGGGTGGTGGTTGCGCGCCGCACGGCCGAACAGGAGCTCGATCTGCTGCTGCTGCTCGAACCCGACGCGCCGGAAGCGGAACGGATGCGCGCGTTACCTCTTGAACCTGCGCCAACGGCGCCCCCGCTGGGCGAGCCCGATGCCGGTGAAATCCTGACTGCGGTTTCTGAATGGCTGGCCGCAATGGTAAAGCCTCGGCTCGAAGGTCGCGAACGCTGGGAACTGGCAGTGGCGCAAAACGCGCTCGGCATTGTGCGACGCGAACTCGCGGGGCGGCCTGTTCCTGCCGATGCGGCGCTGGCGCAGGCAGTTCTGGCGGGCACGGCCAATCTGGCAACACCCGGCTTGCTGGCCGATCTGAAGCGTCGTGCCCTGGCAACGCTATCTTCCGATATGCCGAAATATCCGGCGCTGGCCGTGGCCCGCGCTCAATGGGAGCCTGCCTGATGGATTTCAATCTGCCCGCCGATCTGGTTGCCTATCTGGCCGAACTCGATGCCTTCATCGCGGCGGAGATTACGCCACTGGAACAGGCCAACGACAATATCCGCTTCTTTGACCACCGCCGCGAATGGGCACGGACCGATTTTGAAAACGGCGGTTTGCCACGCCACGAATGGGAAGACTTGCTGATCGAGGCCACGCGCCGGGCTGACCGTGCCGGGCATTGGCGTTTTTCGGCGCCAGGGACGTATGGCGGCAAAGACGGGTCCAATTTGTGGATGGCGGTGATCCGTGAACATTTCGCCGCCAAAGGTCTGGGGTTGCACAACGATTTGCAAAACGAGCATTCGATTGTCGGCAATTTTCCCTTCGTCGCCATGTTCGAACATTTCGGTACACCCGAGCAGCAGAAGGAATTTATTTTTGGCGGGTTTGAACGCACCCGGCGTACCGCATTCGGGCTGACCGAGCCCGATCACGGATCCGATGCCACGCATATGGAAACCCGTGCCGTGCCCGAAACGCGCGATGGTGTGCCAGGCTGGCGGATTGATGGCGAAAAGATGTGGACCACGGGCATGCATATGGCGACCCACTGCGCCACGTTTGCCCGCACAAGCGGTGATCCGGGCGATGCGCGCGGGATTACCTGCCTGTTGGTCCCCAATCCTTCACCGGGGCTGGTGATCGAGGAATACTTGTGGACATTCAACATGCCCACCGACCACCCGCGCGTATCGTTCACCAATGTCTGGGTGCCCGATAGCGCGGTGCTGGGCCCGATCGGCGGCGGGCTGGCTATTGCGCAAAGCTTTGTGCACCAGAACCGCATTCGCCAGGCGGCGTCATCGTTGGGGGCAGCGGCGTATTGTATCGAAGAATCGGTGCGGTACGCGCGCGAACGCAAACCGTTCGGGCACGACCTGGCGCGCAATCAAGCAATCCAGTTCCCACTGGTCGAACTGGCGACGCAGGCTGAAATGTTGCGCCTGCTGATCCGCAAGACCGCGTGGCAGATGGACCACCTGGATCACAAGGCGATCGAGCGCGAACTGTCTGATAAAGTGTCGATGTGCAATTACTGGGCCAACCGCCTGTGCTGTGAAGCTGCCGATCGCGCGATGCAAGTGCATGGCGGCATAGGCTATTCGCGGCACAAGGCGTTCGAACACATCTATCGCCACCACCGGCGCTATCGCATCACCGAAGGCTCCGAAGAAATTCAGATGCGCAAAGTGGCGGGTTTTCTGTTCGGCTACATGGGCCCGAAAAAGACCCAATTCGGCTGAGCCACCTCACCCCCTCCCCGGGGGGAGGGGCTCATGGTGGTCACACCCCTGCGGCTGATTTCAGCGCGTCGATGAGGTCGGTGCGTTCCCACGGGAACAGGTCGCCCTCGGCCTTGCGGCCGAAATGGCCGTAGGCGGCGGTCGGAGAATAGATCGGCTTGTTGAGCGCCAACGCCACGCGAATGCCACGCGGGGTCAAACCGCCCAGCCGTTCGTGAGCCACTGCGGTTACCGCGGTTTCCAGATCGCCATCGGGCACCACACCGGTGCCGTGGGTGTCGATATAGAGCGACAGCGGTTGCGATACGCCAATGGCATAAGCCACCTGAATGGTGCAGCGCCGCGCCAGACCCGAAGCAACCACATTCTTGGCCAGATAGCGCGTGACATAAGCGGCAGACCGGTCGACTTTGGTGGGGTCTTTGCCCGAAAAAGCGCCGCCACCATGCGGGCTGGCGCCGCCATACGTGTCGACAATAATCTTGCGCCCGGTCAAACCGGCATCGCCGTCGGGGCCGCCAATCTCAAAGCTGCCGGTCGGATTGATGTGATAAACGGTGTTTTCGGTCAGGAGATTGGCCGGGATCACTTTGGCGATCGCGGCTTTGACCCAATTTTTCAGTACGATGTCCTTGTCGCCCTGATCCCAGCCAGCCTTGTGCTGGGTCGACACCACAATCGCGGTGGCTTCGACCGGGTTGCCATCGGCAAAGCGCAATGTGACCTGGCTTTTGGCATCGGGTTCAAGAAACGGCGCCGCACCCGAATGGCGATCATCGGCCAGTTGCTGCAGGATCTTGTGGCTGTAATCGAGCGTCGCCGGCATCAGGTCGGGGGTTTCATCGCAGGCAAAGCCGAACATGATGCCCTGGTCGCCCGCGCCTTCGTCCTTGTTCGCACCGGCATCAACGCCTTGGGCGATGTGCTTGGACTGACCATGCAAGTTGTTTTCGAAGCGGAACGTCTTCCAGTGGAAACCGGTTTGCTCATAGCCAATGCGGCGGACCGTTTCGCGTACGACTTGCTCGATTTCCTCGGGCACACCGGGCGTCCAGTTCTCGTCTTCATCCATGATGCCTTCGCCGCGAATTTCGCCAGCCAGCACCACCAACTGGGTCGTGGTCAGCGTTTCGCACGCGATCCGGGCTTCGGGGTCCTTGCTCAGGAACAAGTCGACAATCGCGTCGCTGATCTGGTCCGCGACTTTGTCGGGGTGGCCTTCGGACACGCTTTCGGATGTGAACAGATAGTCGCTACGCATTGCCGCACCATATAAAGGTTTCTTTATATGGCGGTCCTTAGCGCGCCTTGCGCCGTGTGGCAACCAGCCCGGCGACAAGAACAACTACGGCCCAGCCAAGCGAGAGAATGTTACCCATTCGGGCAAACAGCGTTGGCGCGCGCGCCGCAGGCACGAATCCATCCACCCGTGCAGCCGCCGCATGGCCGATCGATTGTCGTACTGCACCCCCGGCATCGATCACCGCGCTGATCCCGGTCGTGGTCGAACGCAGGATCGGAATGCCTTCCTCGATCGCGCGCAGCCGGGCTTGCGCCAGATGCTGCGGTGGGCCCCAGGGGCCGAACCAGCCGTCGTTCGAGGGATTGAACAGATAATCGGGTCGTTCGGCGCGATCAATGACATGGCCGGGAAAGACGATTTCGTAGCAGATCTGAAAACCGGCCTTACCCCAGCCACCCCGTTCAGGCGCGGTCAGATCGATCGTGCGCGGTCCAGGCCCGGCCATGAAATCCAGATCGCCCGATACCAGCCGCGACATACCGAGCGGGGTCAACCACGCGCGCAACGGCAGATATTCGCCGAACGGTACCAGATGCGCTTTTGCATAGCCGCCGCGCAAGCTGCCCGTCGGATCGATCAGCGTGATCACATTCCACGCGCCGATCACTTGTCGGTTGGCCAGCGCCAGGTCGGTCGCTCCCGTCATCAGCAAACTGCCGGTACCGACCACGCGGCCCATCCGTTCGCGCGCCAAGCGGGGATCGCCACCATAGGTCGTGTCAGCATACCAGGTCTGATCATAACCATCGCGCATCAGATCGGGCACGGCGCCTTCGGGCCACAGCACCAGCCGTGGCCCCGGTCCGTCAGCGGGAATGCGCTGGGAAAGCGCGGCCAGCGTGTGGAACTGGCTTTCATACGCTCTTGGGTTGTTGATCTGGTCTTGCGCCAGATTGGGCTGCACCAGCGTATAGGCAAGGCGGCTGTCGCGCGGGTCGCCGGCAATCGGCACAAGCATCAGCGCAACAGGCACCAGCACCGCCAGACCGCGCACGCGGTGTCCGGCGCGCAAGCCCCGCGCCGCCCATAACCAAATCCCGGCGAGCAGCAGCACCAGTCCGGACAGACCATAAGTACCGCACCAGACCGCCAGACTGGCCAGCCCTGGCCGGTCAAACGGCCCCAATGCAATGGCGCCCAGAGGATTCCAGGGAAAGCCGGTGAATACCCAACTGCGCGCCCATTCGGTCACGATCCAGCAGGCGGCGAGCGCGGGCACCAGCGCGATCCGGGTGCGGGTATGCAGCCATGCTGCGCCCCAAGCCGCCATCGCGGGAAAAATCGCCAGATAACCGGCCAGCAGCACGACCGCGATCCAGCCAAGCGAAGCCGGCATTTGCGCCTGATAGGTAAAGGCTGTGGCAATCCAGCAGTTGCCGAGTGAAAATATCCCGAGGCCAAACAGCCAACCGCTCAACGCTGCATGGCGTGGGCGTGGCGCTGTTTCGATCAGGGCGATCAGCACGGCCAGGGCTGCCAGTGCGACAGGCCAGAGCATCAGCGGCTGAAAACCGGTGGCTGCCAGAATGCCAGCGAAAAGCGGCGTGAGCCCGCGGATCAGGCGCGCACGCGCCGATCCGGCGGGATGCGCGTCGGTTATGTCACGCATCCCGGATCAGACCTGGTTTAGCCTTCGGAGCCGGGCTGCGCGTCGGGCAGCGGGTTCTTGCGCGGGCGGCCGCGCTTTTTGGGCGCGGCTACGGGTGCTTCTGCAGATTCGACCAAAGTCGGTGCGGGTGCCGGGGCCGGTGTTGCTTCTGCGACGGCAGCGCGTGGCATGCGCAGACGGTCGGTGCGAGCAGGCGCATCGCTCACGCTGTCGCTGCGCGGCCCAATCGCCGGTGGCAGGCTTGATGGATCGAACCGGGGCGCGGGTTCTGCCGCGTCGGCACCACCATCGGCATAGTTGCGCTGCGGGCGCTGGCCATCGCCTTCAGGGCGGCGGCCACCACGGCGGTCATTGCGATCGTTGTTGCGATCGTTGCGACCGCGCGGACCGCGGGCATCGCGCACAAACGGATTGTCGGATGCGGGGGTGATCGGTTCACCTTCGGCGGCGCGCATGCCTTCGGGCGGCGCCATGTCGCCGACCACCGGTTCCGGGGCACGCTGACGCGGTTCGCGATGATCACGGCTGTCGCGATCACGGTTGTCGCGGGGTTCGCGATAATCGCGTTGTTCGCGCGTGTCACGATTGTCGCGCGGCTCGCGGTCATCACGGCGCGGTTGGGGCGCGCGTTCGAAAGTCGGGAAATCGCGGTCAACGCCGAATTCCATCGATTCGTCTTCGCCGTCTGCATCCTGCCAGTTGTCACCGCTTACGCTGCCACCGGTAGGGTATCCCTGCCCGTAGGGTTGGCCACCGTTCTGGCGCTGGCGCTGCTGCTCTTCCTGCCGCACGCGGGTGTCGGCCACGACGCGGAAATAGTGATCGGCGAATTGCAGATAGTATTCGGCCTGAACGCGATCACCGTTGAGGTGCGCATCTTGTGCCATTTTGCGGTATTTTTCCAGCATCTGCGGGGCATTGCCACGCGCACGGCTATCAATCCGATTGATCTGCTGCCCGCCATTTTGCGGGCGGTTGTTGTTCCCGCGACCGCGCCGACGGTTGTTTCCACGATTGTTGTTCAACTCAGGCACGTCCTTGTTCCGGCGGGCTTTTCACAGGGCTTATGCGGAAATTTCACCGATAGCCCAAATGCAGCGCAACCATTGCCTACGCTCCCACCCCGTTTCACAAGCGGGTGGGTAAGTTCCAGCATCTGCTGCATACCGGCAGGTAACCGGCCAAGCGTTGCAAATGGTGGAGCAGACCGGGCCGGGAAGCAATCATCCGCCCCACTGTCAGGCCTGCTAATTAGTAGCGCTCTTGCGCCTTGCCAAGTGAAATATTCCGTCAAACTTCGTGAATTTCGGCATTTTCCGCAACAATTTCGACCGCGCGTGGCCGCCCGGCCAAATCGGTGTGAAGCTTTGCGGTCATTCCCGCTGCTTGCGCCAGTGCGATGACTGCCGGGCCTTGCTGCCAACCGATCTCGATCAGAGCGATTCCCTCCGGTGCCAGCAGGCTTTGCAATTGCGGGATCAGGCAACGATAATCGTCCAAGCCGTCGGGGCCGGCAAACAGTGCGCCGTGGGGTTCGAACGCCATGACCGAGGTATCGAGCAGGGCCGTAGTTTCGACATAAGGTGGATTGGCCAGCACCAGGTCAAACTGGCCGAGGTCAACCGACCAGCCATGTCGGGTCCAGTCAGCGGCAATAAAGCGTGCCCGCGATGCCAGTCCCAACTGCGCAGCATTGGCGCGCGCGACGGCCAGCGCGGCATCCGAGCGATCTGTGCCGATGGCTTGGGCATTGGGCCACTGCGTCAGTGCGGCCAGCAGCAACGCGCCCGAACCCGTGCCAAGGTCGACCACGCGCGCTGGCGCACGGTGACGCAATCGGTCGGCTGCCACCGCGATCAGGGTTTCGCTGTCACCCCGCGGGATCAGCACGGCGGGGCTGACTTGCAAATCCAGTCCCCAGAATTCCTGATGACCGATGATATAGGCCACGGGTTCATGTGCGCGGCGTCGTTCGACCAGCGCCGCATAACCGGGCGGTGGGCGATCGTGCATGTGGCGCAGGATAAGCTGCGACCGGGTCACACCCATGGCATGCGCCAGCAATACCTCGGCATCGAGCCGCGCGGTGTCGCTGCCCGGTGTCAGGCGCTGCGTGGCTGCAACCAGCGCTGCGGCGACCGTGGTCACTCGCCCATCGCCGCCAGCCGCTTGGCCTGATCTTCGGAAATCAGCGCATCGACCAGTTCGCCCAATCCGGTGCCCGCCAGGACTTCGGGCAGGCGATGCAGGGTCAGATTGATCCGGTGGTCGGTCACACGGCCTTGTGGGAAATTGTAGGTGCGGATGCGTTCCGAACGGTCTCCCGAACCGACCATCGCGCGGCGCGCTTCGGCTTCGGCGCCCTGCGCGGCTTCGCGGCGCAGGTCATAGACCCTCGTGCGCAGCACTTGCAGCGCTTTCGCCTTGTTCTTGTGCTGGCTGCGCTCGTCTTGCTGGATCACCACGATGCCAGTGGGCAAGTGGGTGATGCGTACCGCCGAATCGGTGGTGTTGACGTGCTGACCGCCCGCACCCGAAGCGCGGTAGATGTCGATTTTCAGATCTTTGTCGTCGATCGTCACATCGACTTCGTCGGGTTCGGGCAAGACGGCGACGGTAGCCGCCGAAGTGTGAATACGCCCTCCGCTCTCGGTAACCGGCACGCGCTGTACCCGGTGAACCCCGCTTTCGTATTTCAGCCGCGCAAACACGCCTTGGCCGGCGATATGCGCCACGACTTCCTTGAACCCGCCGATATCGCTGACGCTGGCTGAGATCAGGTCGACTTTCCAGCCCTGTTCGGCGGCAAAGCGTTCGTACATGCGGTAAAGGTCAGCCGCAAACAGAGCGGCTTCATCGCCCCCGGTGCCCGCGCGGATTTCCAGCATGGCGGGCCGGGCATCGGCGGTGTCCCGGGGCAGCATGGCGAGTGCGAGCGTATGCTCGGCTTCTGGCAGTTCGTAGCGGATGCGCGCGGTTTCTTCATCGGCGAGCGCGCGCATTTCGGCATCGGCATCGTCCATCGCGGCCAGATCGGCCAGTTCGCTGCGCAACGCGCGCACGTGGATCGCACTGCGCGCCACCGGTTCCAACTCGGCATAATCGCGGCTTGCGCTGATGAATGCGTCACCTTCCAGCGTGCCCGAAGCGAGCCGTGCCTCCAGCTCGGCAAATCGTGCGGCGATTTGTTCCAGCCGCGTATCGGCGATCGTCATGCGCGGTAATGATCGG
>CAIPWG010000282.1 GCA_903868655.1 uncultured Sphingomonadales bacterium | reverse complement strand
GTGGCGGTCGATGCGCGTGACGGAATGGTGGCCACCCATGGTTGGGCCGAAGTGTCCGACGTGTCGATTGTCGATATGGCGCGCCGTTTCGAAGATGCTGGCGTCGCCTCGATCCTGTTCACCGATGTCGGCCGCGACGGCATGCTCAAAGGCTGCAATATCGAAGCGACAGTCGATCTGGCACGCAGCACACGCCTGCCGGTGATCGCCAGCGGCGGGGTCAAAGGGCTCGACGACATACGCCTTCTGAAAATCCATGAGACCGATGGCATCGAAGGCGTGATCACCGGCCGCGCGCTTTACGATGGACGGCTTGATCTGGCAGCCGCGATTGCCATGGCAGAACGCTGATGAGCGTTCGTGTCCGGGTTATTCCCTGTCTCGACGTGGCCGATGGCCGCGTGGTCAAAGGTGTCAATTTCGTCGATTTGCGCGATGCCGGCGATCCAGTCGAACAGGCCCGCGCGTATGATCGTGCTGGCGCCGATGAGCTGTGTTTCCTGGACATATCGGCCACGCACGAAGGGCGCGGTACGCTGCTCGATGTGGTGGCACGCACGGCTGAGGTTTGTTTCATGCCGCTGACTGTCGGCGGCGGTGTGCGCGAAGTCGCCGATGCACGTGCTCTGCTGCTGGCAGGTGCTGACAAAGTGGCGGTCAATTCAGCGGCAGTGGCACGGCCCGAACTGGTGCGCGATATTGCCGAGAAGTTTGGTGCACAATGCGTAGTCGGATCGGTCGATGCGCGACGCACCGGGCCAGGCACATGGGAAATTTTTACCCATGGCGGGCGCAAACCGACCGGGATCGATGCCCTGGCGCACGCGGTGCGGTTGGCCGAACTGGGCGCAGGCGAATTGCTGGTCACGTCGATGGATGGTGATGGCACGCAAGCCGGGTATGATCTGGCGCTGACCCGCGCGATTGCCGATGCTGTGCCGGTGCCCGTGATTGCCAGCGGCGGCGTGGGCAGCCTTGCGCATCTGGTCGCAGGAGTGGTCGAAGGCCATGCCAGTGCCGTGTTGGCGGCATCAATTTTTCATTTCGGCACGCACACTTTGGCCGAAGCGCACGCGGCCTTGCGCGAGGCAGGTTTGTCCGCGCGGGGGTGAAACCCGGTTCAGACTTGGCCCGCCAACCGTCCCTGCTTGGGACTTGGTGATGTGGCCGCATCTGCCTTGCTTGGCAAACCGGTTAGGTGGGGTTATCCGCCCGGGATGTCTTATCGCATCACGCTTTTGTTGCTGATCGTCTTCGCCTTTGCCGGCACGCAAGCTTGGGCCGTGCCCGTCACAGGGGGGGCCTCGGTCGATGAACCGGCTGCGCTTGCATTGATGGCATTGGGCGTGGCCGGATTGGTTATTGGCCGTAAAGTCGCCAAACGCCGCGATTAACAGCCCTCCCCCAAAAAGGGGAAGGGCTGGATGGTCTTACCAGATTTTAACGCGGTCTTCGGGCTTGAGATACATCTTGCTCGCAGGGGTCGGCGAAAACGCATTGTACCATGCATCGATATTGCGCACGGCCCACACGCGATATTCACCTGGTGAGTGCGGATCGGTCAGCAGGCGCTGGCGCAGCGATGCTTCACGCGACTTGATCCGCCAGACTTGCGCATAGCCCAGATAGAACCGCTGATCGCCGGTCAG
>CAIPWG010000281.1 GCA_903868655.1 uncultured Sphingomonadales bacterium | reverse complement strand
TTTACGTATGTCTGTTCGCAAATGCAGGGGTTCATGGGCTGCGGCTATCTGTTTGCCGATGTCAGCAGCGGCAGTAGCTATGCCACCGTCAACTTGGCCGAGCCGACCTGGACATACAATGCCGATGGCACGGTTTCCAACACGTTCAACTACACCCCAGGGACGCAAGGGGCGATTGTGGTCGTGCGGCTGTATTATTTCTGGCCGGTCATTTCCTTGCTCGGTTTCAACATCACCTCGACGGTCGACACGGCCAACAAGAACACGATGTACGACGTCTTGATCGCGACATCGGTGTCAAAGACGGAAGGGTACTGATGCCCGGGCGATCAATTGCCGGTCTCGTGCGGGCCCTGCGCCGGTTGGCGCGTGATCGGGCAGGCGTCGCTTATATCGAGATGGCGCTGGTCGCGCCGGTGCTGCTGCTGATGTATTGCGGCGCCTACGTCGTCAGCGACATGGTGACCTGCGGGCGCAAAGTGTCGTTGACCGCGCGCACCGTAACCGACCTGACCAGTCAGTATGGTTCGGTGTCGACCGCCAACCTGGTCGCGGTGATGTCGAATTCGGCTTATGTGCTGGCGCCCTACAATTCGGCCAATGCAGGGCTGCGCATCAGCGAAGTGCAAGTAACCGATGACAGCCATGCCAAAGTGATCTGGAGCAAGACGCAGAACGCCCCTGCGCTCGCAGTAGGCACCGTTGTCAATCTGCCGACCAAACTCGCGCCGCCGCTGATGGTGCCAAGCTCATCGAACAACCAGACCGGGGGATATTTTATCATGGGTGAAATTTCCTATGCCTATACACCTGCATTTGGCACTGGCTGGTTACCGTCCCCCAATCTTTACAACCGCTATTTCATGCTACCGCGCATGTCTTCGTCGCTTGCCTGTTCGGATTGTTGAGATGGCCCGGATAAACGCCATTATCCTGGCAGCGGCGCACCCGTTCCGGTTGCTGCGTGCGATTGGCCATGCGCGCGACGCCAGCGTCACGCTGATGGCGACGCTGGCGCTGATTCCGACATTGTTCGGCATGGGGTTTTGCATCGATTATGCGCGTGCGCAGATGTTGCAGTCGCGCATTAATGCGGTTGCTGATGCGGCGGCGCTGACTGGTACCGACGTGTTGTATATCCAACAAGGTACGAGCGTGGCGCAGGCTGCTGCAAAACAGATTTTTACTAGTCAAGTCACTGATTATAATGACTTTACTTATGACCCTTCAACCCAGCTGGTTATTACTGTCAGCAACCAGGGCAGTCTTAATCTGGGTCGCACGGTTTATGTGGGATGGGCTGGTCAATCGACCAACATGTTCAGCGGCATTTTGGGGGCGGCCACTTTGTCGATTAGTGGTTCGTCAAAAGCCTATGCCACGCAAGCGCCCAATATGAATTTCTTTCTGGTCATGGACCGATCGCCTTCGATGCTGTTGCCCACCACGTCGAGCGGGATCACCGCTGCGCAAGGGGCCACTGCGGATTCGTGCGCTTTTGCGTGCCACCAAAAATTCCCCGGCGCCAATTACATCACAGACGCAAACGGCAAAGGCGTTTTTATCGATCAAAATTTTTACACGACCGGCAACGCCAATGCCGGGGTTTATTATTTGATCGACAGCAGCAACAACATTTACAATTCGGCTGGGACCAAGTTGGGCAATTCCGTCGGCACCTCGAGTTCGTCCTCTGTCACTAACCTTACCTATAAGTCGTCGACGACAAAAAATGGTAAGACCACCACTACGGACAATACCGTATATGGCTTTTATGCCGACGGCTATTGGCTGACCCATAACTACACATCGCTTTATCCGTCGGGATCGAAAATCGATTTGCGTGTGTCGGATGAAACGGCTGCGGCGCAGGCGCTGATCCCTTATGCGCAGTCGCAGGCCACGGCCAACAATGTAACCTATCAGCTGCAGTTTTTCAGCTATGACTGGACCCACCCCAGCGCGTCGAGCCCGGTCACGCAATACAACACGATGACCAACGTCAGCAGTCTGACGGCGTCATCGGTTCCCCTGCTCGACAGCAGCGTCGACTACTGGAACGCCAACAATGCGTTCACATCATCGTGCTGTTCGCAGGGCGACGCCGTGACTGAAAACTACAACATGCTGACTTCGATGAATGCGGTGATGCCGACACCGGGTCCGGGGACCAGTGCTGCCAGCCCGCAGGAAGTCATGCTGTTGATCACGGACGGCGTTTCGGACGAAATCGTCGGTGGATCACGCACCAATCGCGAATTCAACGCCACCGATCTGGCGGCCTGCACGGCAATCAAAAACCGCGGGATCAAAATCGCGATCCTGTATACCACTTACGATCCGACCACGCTGGCGGGTGACAGCTGGTCACAGACCAATGTCGTGCCCTACTTGCCCAACGTGTTGCCGGCGCTGCAATCGTGCGCTTCGCCTGCCAACAACGGATCGCCGCTGGTCTATGCGGTACAAAGCAACCAGAGCATCGCGACTGCCTTGCAGACGCTGTTCCAGCTGACCATTGCCAATTCACACCTGATCGGATGAAGTCTGGTCACGCGCTCGGGCGTTCGAGGCCGTGGCCATAAGGCCCGGTCTCGTGCCGCCACAGCAGGACGACCGAGGTGAGTGCGGCCAGGCTGACCAGCCCGAAAAACAGCAGGACCGCGCCATAGCCCGCAGGGTTGGAAGGGCCAGCCTGGGCATAGTCGGCAATATATCCGGCCACCATATTGGACGCACCGATGCCGATCGCCTGGATCAGCGTGATCAGGCCGAGCGCAGTGCCAAGCTGTTCACGGGGTACGATCATGGTTGTGGACGGCCAGATCACCGCCGGCACCAGCGACCAACTGATACCCATCAGCACGGTCGACAGCCATGGCGACAGATCGGTCAGCCCCAACAGGGCCAGCGTTGCCGGCAGCAGCACCGTGCCAAATATCAGCATGAGCGCGCGGTGCCCGAACTGGTCGGCGATGATACCGAACAGCGGGGTGGCGAAAATGGCCGCCACAAACACCCCCGAATTGCTCAAGGATGCTGCTTGCAAGGTCATGTGCTTGGCGTGCTGCAGGTATTCCACTGCATAAGTCTGGCGAAACGGAAAGAAGACCGCCGCATAGAGAACGTGGAGCGCCAGAATATACCAGAACGCCGCACCAAAGCGGGGAATGCGCCAGCCTGACGGGCTGGCAGCACGCTTGTCCAAGGCACTGGCAGGGCGTTGCGGCCGGTATGGGTCGAGCAGCCAGAACACCACCGCAGCCAACAACCCCAGCGCGGTGATCGCCGCACCCAGCCACAAGGGTGGCTGCCAACCCGCATCGTACAGCGGCTTGGCCCAAGTCGAGGAACTGTTGCACAGCGCCGACCCGACCCGCGCCATCGATAGCCACAGCGCCGTCGCTAGCGCTATGCCCCTACGCGGAAACCACATAGCCAGCCCCGCGACCAGCGCCATGAAGATCGCCCCTTCGGCCACGCCAAAGATCAACCGCCCGAGCCACATGATCCAATAAGGGTTGCCGATCGCGGTCAGGCATGCGCCGATCAGGCCGATTGCCGCAGTCCACAGCGCCATGCGCGCCGCGCCATAGCGATCGATCAGCACCCCGCCGATCAGCGCGAGCACGACGCTTGGCCAATAGATCGCGGCGTTCAGGCTGCCGATCTGGCTTTGAGTAAGGCCACGCTGCCGGATCAGCAGATCGGCAATGTCGCCGATCACATCGGTTTCGTAATAAGTCGCCAGGATCGCGAGTGCTGCCACCACCAGTGCCAGCCAGCGCAAGGGAATGGCAGGCAGGTCCGGATCGAGCTCGTTTGCGCCCGCAGGCTCTGTCACTGCAACCATTGTATGTCCCCCCGCGTCGCCCGAAAGCCAAGCTATGGAGGGAACATCGCGCTGTCCAGACGAACAGAGCTGCCCCGGTGCGTTTAGTGCTTGCGCGCGGCGTCTACGGCTTGTTGCAACGTGTCGCGTCCTACGGCCCCGGCGATGATCTGGCCGCCGATGGCAAAAGCCGGCGTGCCGGTGATGCCCAGTTGGCGGGCATAAGCCAGATTGTGTTCGATTTCGGATTTGACTTCGGCGCGCTTCATGAAGTCTTGCGCCGCGGCGAGGTTGACGCCGGCGTGGCTGGCAGCGGCAGTGATGCTGGCATCGTCGGGGCGGGGACCCGCGAACATCGCGGCGTGGAATGCGCCAAATTTGCCTTGCGCAGCGGCCGCGAGCGCCATGCGCGCGGCAGGATCGCTGGCGGGTGCGATAATCGGCAATTCGCGCAGCACCACTTTGAGATCGGAATTGGCCGCAATCAGGGCATCGACATCGCCCACAGTGGCCCGGCAATAGGAACAGGCAAAGTCGGTAAACTCGACCAGCGTGACAGCACCTGCCGGATTGCCCAGCACAGCGCCGGGGAAGGGGGTTTCCAGCGCGGTGCGAACCGGTTTGAGCCGATCGGCGCTTTCGCGCGCCTGCAACCGATCCATGGCTTCGGGCAGAATTTCGGGATGTTCGAGAATATAGGCACGCACCAGCGCTTCAAACGCACCGCGCTTGGCGGGATCGATGCCCGCGCGTTCCAATCTGGTGGCCACTGCGTCGTCGCTGTTGATCCGATGGGTGGCGCCCAACCATAAGACCGTACCCCCGGCCAGCAGCAGAAGCAGCACAATCAGAGCGAGCGGGCGAAAGCGAACCGGCGTAAACATGGACGTGCCCTATTTCTTTTTCTTTGTCCGCTCAATCATCGCGCGCGAACTCATCGCGATATCCTGCGCACGCAGCCAGTCGGGCGATCCTTTGGGCAGGGCGGCTTCGGCAGCCTGAGCACTACGCAGCGATTCGGCAAAGTGCAGTTCCATTTGCTGCTGTTCAGCGCTGGCCAGCCGTGCGCGTGCCGTGTCACCCTGCGCCTCGTAAACCACGCCCAATTCGTACCAGGCAAATGGGTTGTCATGGTCTTTTGCCACTGCGCCTTTGAGCACGCGTTCGGCCTCGGCAAATTGCGCCGGGTCTTCGGTGGCAAGCAGAGCGTGGCTGAACGTCGTGGCGATCAGCGGTTGGTTGCGGGTCAGATCGACCGCACGGCGCAGCGGCACGATGGCTTCGCGCGGGCGGCCGGATTCGAGCAATACCTGCCCCTTCAGTTCCAGCGCGTAGGCGTCATCGGGTTCAAGCGCGAGGATCGCATCGGTTTCGGCCAGCGCTTTGTCCATAAACGCCTGTTTGTGATAGGCATAGGCGCGGGCATAGTGCGCGGGTACGTCGCTCAGGTATTCAGGGTATGCCGCCAAAGTCTGTTGCGGCTCGGCCAGGTAGCCATAAAGCTTGGCCTTCACCCGCAGGAACCGGCGTTGCAGATCGGGATCTTCGCGGTGCGTCCACGCAGGCTCCTGCTCAAACGCGTCCTGCAAAGTGGCAAGGCGGTCCGCAGTCATCGGGTGCGTGCTGTAGAATTCGGAATCGGCAGTGCGTTTGAACCCCGAACGGAATTCGTAATTCTGCAATTTTTTGAAAAAATTGACCGAGCCGCGACCCGAAATGCCTGCGCCTGAAAGAAATTTGACACTGGCGGCGTCGGCCGTGGCTTCTTGCGCGCGGCTGAACGCCAGATATTTGCCCATCGCGGCCTGTTCGCCTGCCATGAAAATGCCCATGCCGGCTTCGGGCGCACCGGCCGCGGCCGCAGCGGCGCCCAGCAGCAACGACAACAGCGTAATGGCTGTGGCGGGCTTTGCCCCTTCGCCGCCACGAATGACGTGGCCACCGACGATGTGGCCAAGTTCGTGGGCAAACACCCCTTGTACCTCTTCGGCATGATCGGCCGCGCCGATCAGTCCTGAATTGATGTAAACTGCTTGCCCACCGGCGACAAAAGCGTTGATTTCGCCATCGCTGAGCAGGATCACATCGACATTGTGCGGGTCCATCCCGGCGGCCTGAACGATCGGTGCCGACATATCGCGAAAAAACGCCTCGGTCTCTGCATCGCGCAGCACTTCCTGCGCTTGGGCAGGAACCACTGTCGACACCATGAACAGCGCCGTTGCGGTTGATAAGACAAAAACGGGTCGCGCAAGGCGCGAGCCATACCAGTGTGGTTTAAGTCGGTTGCGCACGCGACGGTTATGCGGCGTTCGGCTGAACCGGTGCTGAAGCAGTCTGGGTAACTTGCGCCAGAAACGACAGCACGTGAGCCAAAGGGCGCCGATCGCGTAAAAACGGCCGCGAAAACCGCATGATCAGACCTTCGTGGCCGATGCCGTCCAAGACATGGGTTTCGCTGCGCCCGCCGCAGCGCGCCAATGCACGCGCCAGGGTCAGGCTGTGGCGGGGCATCACGCGGGTGTCATCCGTGCCATGGATCAGCAGCAGGGGCGGGGCGTCGCCACGCACATGACTGATCGGCTGGGTATCGTCCAGCTCGTCGATATGGCCGAAAGTGGCCAGAGTACTGGCGCTGTCGAGCGGCAGAAAATCATAAGGGCCTGCCAATCCGACGACCCCGCGCAAGGCAGTCTCGGGCAGTTCTGTCTGCGACCACCATCGGCGATCAAGGCCCAGCATAACCGCATTGTAGGCGCCGGCCGAATGCCCCATCAGCACGATCCGCTCAGGATCACCCCCATGTGCAGCGGCATGGCCTGCAACCCAGCGTAACGCCGCCGCCCCATCTTCGAGCATGGCCGGATAACGGCCCTCATCGCACAAGCGATAACCGGCCAACGCCACAGCATAGCCCGAGGGCGCAAGATTGCGTGCAATGAACCGGTAATCGTGCGGGTCTCCGCTGGACCAGGCCCCGCCATGGATGAACACCAGCAGCGGAAGCGCGCGTCCGGTTCGCGCGGGATCGAGCACAGGATCGGTTGGCACAAACAGTTGCAGGCGTTGTGCGGGATTGTCGCCGAATTGCCTGGATGCGGCCAGCCGGATGCCGCCATCGCCGCCAGCCAGCAGCCGATCGGTGGTATCGAGCAAGCCTACGCTGCCGCGTTCGGTGGCGAACCGCATCCCGGCAAGGCCGAGGCCACCAAGCGCAAGCAGGCCTAGCCCCGTCCAGACATGACCCGTGAGCGCCCGGCGCGATACTGCCGGTCTAGCTGCATTGGTCATGAGGTGTAGGCCCCGTTTTGGATCATCGCGCGAAGACTAGCACCGGGTCCGGGTCGGAAGGAAGCGGGATTGCGGCATATATTGCGCAATCCCGTGCCATTTCGGTTCGAGCGTCGGCTCAATTGAACAAATGACGCGCCGCTCGTTCCAGCAGAGCCGCGTTGTCCGGAAGTTCGCCGACCAGTGTCGGGGCCTCTCCCGGTGTGCGGCGCACGAGCACGAGCGCAAATTCTGCGCCATCATTCGACAACTCGGTCAAGGGTCGTGCGGGCAGCGTGCGGGCAGTGGCTTGCCAGGCTTTGCGTGGTGCAATGTCGCGCACTTCGCCGCGTTTGATGGCGCGCTCGCGCGCCACCAGCGCCTTGATCCCACCTTCGGTCTGGATCAGCAATTCGGACAGTTCGCCGGTGCCAAGCTGCAGACGTCGGGCATGGCTGAGCACTGTTGCGTATTCGGTCAGACGGGTCTTGTCGTAATCGCTGCCAAAGACCAGCTTTACCAACGGGATGAGCGGAGCGCGATCTTGCGCGACCAGTCCGGCTTCGACGAGCAATCGCGTATAATCATCGGGTGCGTCCTGGGCTGCCAGCGCAAAGTCCCAGGCGCGGCCGATCGCGGCATAAAGCGATTGGCGTGTCCGGTCGTCGTTGGCTTGCGCCCGTAACGCACAAGCGCGAGCCCTTTCCAGCCAATCGGCGAGTTTGTCGGGTTCGGCCACATCCGGATTAAAGGGGGCTGAGCTCGGACTGGCGCCCGGCAGGGCCGCATCCCCATCGAGGAATGGTGACAGATCGAGTTCGAGCTCGTGTTCGTCGGCGAGCGGGCCATCGGCCCACGCACTGGGCGAAGCCTGTGTGGCAAAGTGCTGCACCTCGTCCTGTTCGGAGTTTTTGCGTCGAGCGACCGGACCTGTGTTCAGCGCATTGCCGATTTCAAGCAACAGCTCGTCGGTGGTGCGCTGGTCGGCGAGTTCTTTCCAGTTGATCACGCCATAGATATAATCGATCGCGGCATCATCGG
>CAIPWG010000280.1 GCA_903868655.1 uncultured Sphingomonadales bacterium | reverse complement strand
GGATCGCTTCTGGCCGCAATGCCAGCGCGCGAGCAATCCCCACGCGCTGTTGCTGCCCGCCCGAAAGCGCGCCGGGCAGGCTGTGGGCATGGTCGGCCATGTCTACCCGCGCCAGCAAGTCCAGCGCGCGCGCGCGAGCCTCTGCCGGGGGTTCGTGATGGACATGCACCGGGGCCTCGATCACATTGTCGAGCACCGTGCGATGCGGGAACAGGTTGAAACGTTGAAACACCATCGCCACGCGGCGGCGGATCGCGGGCAGCCCGGCATCATCGACGCGGAGGCCGCCCACGGTGATCGTGCCCCCGTCGTGGCGTTCCAGCCCATTGATACAGCGCAGGATCGTCGATTTGCCAGAGCCCGAGCCGCCGATCAGGCACAGCACTTCGCCCTTTGCCACGGTCAGGTCGACACCCGTGAGCACCGCACGGTCACCAAACCGTTTGGTCACGCCCGCCAATGTGATCATGTCAGCCGCCCCCGGCGTTCCAGCATGCGCACCAGCGCGCCCAGTGGCAGGCTGGCCGCAAAATACAACAGGGCGATCAGCGCATAAACCGAGCCGTTTTTGAAGGTCGAAATCGCCAGCAATTGCCCTTCGCGCGTCAATTCCGCGATCGTGATGGTCGAAGCGATCGAAGTGTCTTTCAACAGCATGATCATCGTACTGCCAATCGAAGGCAGCGCATGGCGCAACCCCAGTGGCAGGACCACCCGCCGCCACAACGTAAGCCGGTTCATGCCCAAAGCTTCACCTGCCTCAATCAGGCCTTTGTCAACCGCGCCGATCCCGCCGCGGATATTTTCAGCCTGATAGACCGAATAGGCAAGGCCCAGCCCGATCACCCCGGCCAGAAACGGCGGCAGATCGAGCCCCCAGTCGGGCAGCACGAAATAGATGAAAAACAGCTGCACGATGATGGGAATCCCGCGCACCACCGTGATCACCATCTGGCTGAACCAGCGCAACCCCACAAACCGGGCGCGGCCCATCACCACCCATACCACCCCCAGTGCAAGGCTGAGCGACAGGGCGCAGACGGTCAATTCCAACGTGACCATCAGACCTTGCAGCAGGACCGGGAAAAATGCCCGCGCGTCAGCCAGAAACGCGATCATGCGTCCAACCCCCAATGCGCCAGAACAGGGGCAATCGCGCCGCGCGCCGGTCCATCGAGTTGACGGTCGATGCGGGCCAGCAACGGTGCGTCTTTGCGCCCGATCAAGCACAGCGCCTCCTTGGCGGGGCTTTGAAATTCGCCGGGCATGCGCAACGGCCAGCGTGGCCCGACCCGCAGGATGGTTTTCAGGATCGGCGCATCGCCATAGGCCGCATCGATCCGGCCATGAGCACAGTCGCGCAGCATATCGCCCAACCCCGGATAGGTCACCACGTCCGCCACCCCTGCCGCATGCAACTGGTCCACAAACCGCGTGCCCAATTGTGCGCCGACCCGCAGCCCGCGCAAACTGGTCAAATCGGGATAGCGCCCGGCGCGATCCGTGCGCAGCGCCAGCCCGCCCGAATAAGCAAACACTTCGCGTGAGAAGCCGACCAGCCGCTCGCGTTCGGGTGTGCGCAACATCGCGGCTGCGATCAGATCAATCCGTCCCGTGATCAGCGACGGCACGAGCGACGCGAACGGTACGATACGGAATTGCGCAACAAGCCCCAGCCGCCCGGCAATCATCGCGGCAATATCGACCATCGCCCCGGTCAACTGGTTGGTCGCGGGATCGACATAACTGAACGGTACTCCTGTGGGAGATGCGCCGACGACCAACGTGCGCGGATCACGACTGGACCGGGCACAGCCCGCTACCACCGCCGACCCGGCCCCGACCAAGGCAGCACGGCGTGTGAACGGCACAGCAACCGTAGTGGCAGAGCGGCAATATCGCTCCAAAGTCGAGTTCCCCAACCAGGGTTCAAAACACGCAGGGCCTGACTTTGCAGCCGGTGCCCGCACCGCAATTATGCCTGGCACTGACGGGGATGCAACCCCGACCCGGCGCAAGCCGACTGGGCACTCGTTGAAATTTTAACGATACAGCTCGCGACAAATCCTCACGTAATGTTGCGGAACACCGTGAAGCCGAATTGAATAATAATTGAATAATTAAGCCATTATGATTACGTTACGTGTTGCGCTGCAAAAAACCTTGCGCGCCCAACGAAAGCGAACGATCGACCCGCCAAGGTTGATTGAAATGCAAGGCGATTAAGAATGAGCCATACCTCGACCGAGGGCCAGAATGTACCGGTACCGATGCTGAAAGCATCCACCCAGAAATGGGTCGCCGGTATTCTGATAGTCCTGGCAATCGCGCTGTTCTGGCTGGTGCCCAAAGTGCTGAACCTGTGGGCGCCGCCGCCGCCGCCGCAAGCCGTACACCGGGATGACAGCTTCGAAGCGACTGACCGCCAGTGGCAGACTTTGCGCTTTGCCAAAGCCCAGACGGCAACGATCGGAGACAATGCATCGAGCGATGGCAAGATTGCCATCGATGATGACCTGACCACCACGGTCTATTCGCCCTTCACCGGACGCGTAACCCACATCGACGTCAAAGCGGGTGATCGTGTCCGCGCCGGGCAAGTGCTGTTCGCTGTTGCAGCCAACGAAGCCGCGCAAAGCGATGCCGATCTGACGAGCGCCGCGGCGCAAGTGAAGGTCGCGCGGGCAACCGAGGCGCGCCAGCACGACTTGTATGATCACAAGGGTGCGGCGTTGAAGGACTGGCAGCAATCACAAGCAGACCTTGCCACGGCCGAGGCCGGACTTGCTGCCGCACAAGGCCGGCGCAAAGCGTTGGGCGGGTCGGTCGAACATGGCGAAGGCGTTGTGCGCGCGCCGGTTGCAGGCATCGTGACACAGCGCTTGATCGGACCTGGCCAGAATGTTGCCAGCGCATCGGGTGGTGGTGCGACCTTGGCCTTTTCAATTTCGACTTTCGACAAAGTCTGGCTGATTGGCAATCTGCGCGAGGAAGACGCCGCGCGCGCGCACGTCGGCATGATGGCCGAAGTTCGTCCGCTGGGCAGCGGCGAAGTGCTCCATGCCCGGATCACATATGTCGCGCCGATGATCGATGCCAATACCCGGCGTCTGACGGTCCGCGCCGAATTGCCCAACCCCGACGGACACCTGAAGCCGGAAACCTTTGCCAGCTTTACGCTTGTCACCGGACACGAGCATGCTGCGTTGACCGTGCCCGAAGATGCCGTGATTTTCGAAGCCCAGACCGCACGCGTATGGGTAGCCGACAGCAGGCATCACCGTCTGTCGCTGCGCCAGATTACCGCCGGGCAAGTTGCCAATGGTACGGTGGAAGTGACAGCCGGCTTGAACGCGGGCGAAACTGTGGTGACGGCAGGCAGCCTGTTCATCGACCGTGGCGCCAAGGCCGATTGAGGGACACCTGACATGAACCCGATCGTAAACTTCGCGCTGCGCCGGCGGATGACGGTGCTCGCGTTTCTGGCCGTGTTTCTGGTCGGGGGCTTTTTTGCCTATAAAACGCTGAATATCGAGGCCTATCCTGACCCAGTGCCGCCACGGGTGGAAATCATCACCCAAAGCTCGGGGCTGTCGGCGCAGGAGATCGAACGGACTATCACGATCCCGATCGAGAACCAGCTGGCTGGGATCAAGAATGTCAAAAAGGTTGAAACAATCTCGTTGTTTGGCCTGTCTGACGTCCGCGTGCAGTTTACGTACGACTACTCGTATGAAGAAGCGCAACAGAAAGTTCTCAACGAGTTGTCGCAACTGTCGGGCCTGCCCGCCGGTGCACAACCGGTAATTTCACCGACCAGCCCGATTGGCGAGATCTTCCGTTATCAGATCGTCGGGCCCAAGGGCTATTCGGTCACCGACCTCAAGACGGTTCAGGACTGGATCCTGCAACGCCGGTTCAAGGCAGTTCCCGGTGTGATCGATGTGAACGGCTGGGCCGGCAAGTCGAAGACGTATGAGGTAACCGTCGATCAGCACAAACTGGTCGCCTATGGCCTGGCGCTGCCGCAAGTGCTGGCCGCGATCAACAATGCCAATATCAATGTCGGCGGGCAGACCGTGAACATCGGCCCACAGGCCGCTGTCGTGCGCGGCGTTGGCCTGATCCACACGATGGACGATATTCGCAATACGATGATTGCACCCAACAACGGCAAACCCGTGCTGGTGCGCGACATCGCAACTGTGCAAGTCGGCAATCTGCCGCGGCTGGGCGTTGTCGGCAAAGACAACGATGACGACATCGTACAGGGCATCATCCTGATGCGGCGTGGCGAGGAAAGCCTGCCGACGCTGCAACGCGTCGAGGCTGAAGTCGATCGCATCAACCACGACAATATCCTGCCGCCGGGCGTGCATCTGGAAAAGATCTACGATCGCACCGAACTGATCAACGTCACGATCGAAACGGTGCTGGAAAACATGCTGAGCGGGATCGTGCTGATCTTTGCCGTGCAATGGGTTTTCCTCGGCAGTCCACGGTCAGCGTTCATCGTCGCAATGACCATTCCGTTTGCGCTGGCCTTTGCCGTGATGATCATGGTTGCACGTGGGGAATCCGCCAATCTTCTGTCGATCGGGGCTATCGACTTTGGACTGATTGTCGATGCGACCGTGATTATGGTGGAAAACATTTTCCGCCATCTCAGCCAGGACCCCAGACAGCGCTTTGGCCGCGGCGTGCTCGACCGGATGAGCGGCATCCTGCCGTTTTCCGGCAAATTGGGCACGATCGCGTTGTCGGCCAGCGAAGTGAACCGGGCGATCTTTTTTGCGGCTGCGATCATCATCGCCGGGTTCCTGCCGCTGTTTACGCTGACCGGGGTTGAAGGGCATATCTTCGGGCCGATGGCGCGGACCTATGCCTATGGCATTCTGGGCGGCCTGTTGGCGACTTTCACAATCACCCCGGTGCTGGCTGCCCTGCTGCTGCGCAATCAGGAAGAGGAAAAAGAAACCTGGCTGGTGCGCAAGATGCGCCGCGTTTACGATCCGGCACTGCGCTTTGCTGTGGCCAACCGGATCGTGGCGCTGGGTGGCATGGCGGCCTTGCTGCTGGCCGCGGGGATTGCGGTATCCAGTCTGGGCCTGGAATTCCTGCCAAAGCTCGAAGAAGGCAATTTCTGGATTCGTGCCACTTTGCCGCCCTCGATCAGTCTGGAAGAGGCGCAAGGCTACACCAACCGCATGCGCCACATCCTGATGAAATACCCCGAGGTCAAAACGGTAATCAGCCAATTGGGCAGGCCTGACGACGGGACCGACACCACGGGTTTTTACAACGCAGAATTCTACGTGCCACTCAAACCTGCCGGCGAATGGCCAGGGCACCTGACCAAGGAACAGCTGACCAAACAAGTCAGCGATGAACTGTCGGCGCCGTTTCCGGGCGTGGCTTTCGAATTTTCGCAGACCATCGAAGACAACGTCGAAGAAGCCGCCTCGGGTGTAAAGGGGCAGAACTCGGTCAAGATCTACGGCAACGACCTCGATGCGGTGCAAAAGGCCGCCTATGAGGTCAAGTCGATCATGGCGGGTATTCCGGGGATTGCCGATCTTTCGGTGTTTGACGCGGTGGGCCAGCCCACGGTCAATATCAAAGTCGATCGATTGAAGGCCGCGCGGTATGGGCTGGCACCCGGCGATGTGAATGCGGTGGTGCAGGCCGCGATCGGCGGGCAGTCTGTGGGCAGCAATTTGTATGAATACGGGTCTGACCGCAATTTCCCGATCGTTGTGCGTCTGGCGCCCGAATACCGCAAAAGCCTTGATGCCATCCGCGCCATTCCGGTCGCGGTACCCAATGCCATTGGCGGGGTGGCGCAAGTGCCGCTCGGCTCGCTGGCAGAGATCAAACTCGTCTCTGGCTATTCGTTCATCTATCGCGAAAGCCAGACGCGCTACATCCCGGTCGGCTTTGCCGTGCGCGGACGGGATCTGGGCAGCGCGATCCTGGAGGCACAGGCCAAGATCGACAAACAGGTGCATCTGCCGCCCGGCGCCCGTCTGGAATGGGTGGGTGAATTCGGCGAATTGCAGGCGGCACTCGCACGCCTGGAAATCGTCGTGCCGATCGCTTTCCTGGCGATTGGTGTACTGCTGTTCGCCAATTTCGGGTCGTTACGCGATACTTTGCTCGCGGCCAGCGTAATGCCGATGGCTCTGGTAGGCGGTATTTTTGCGCTCTATTTTACCGGAACACCGTTCTCGGTCTCCGCCGCGATCGGGTTTATCGGGCTGTTCGGCATATCGGTCATGGGCGGCATTCTGGTGCTGTCGTATTTCAACCAGATGATCGCGGCGGGCATGCCGCGCGATGAGGCGATCATTCACGCCGCACGCACCCAGTTCCGTCCCGTGATGATGACCTGCATCGCCGCGTGTGTGGGGCTGTTACCCGCAGCCGTCGCCACCGGGATCGGCAGCCAGGTGCAAAAACCGTTGGCCTTGGTGGTGGTTGGCGGGATTCTGTTGGCTCCGATCCTGATCCTGATCGTGTTGCCAACGATGATCGACATGTTTTCTACCCGCAAAGGACCTGAGGATACGCCAGCGCAGCCAGAGGAGATCGTGGCATGAGCACCATGCTGCGCCTGTTCGCCACCACCGCTTGCGTCGTTCTGCTGAATGGCTGTGCAGTTGGCCCGAACTTCCACACGCCCGGCCCACCCATCCAAACCACCTATGATCGCGACAGCACAGCCATGATGACCGCACCGGCCGGTGTGGCCGGGGGCACCCAGCGCTGGGTTGGGGGCAGCCCGCATGATGGCTGGTGGCACGCCTATGGCTCACCCGCGCTGGACCGGCTTATCGACGAAGCGCTCAAGGCCAACAGCGATCTGGCAGCGGCCGAAGCAGCGCTGAAAGTGGCGCACGAAAACTGGCAGGCGACCCGCGGCATCCTCGCACCCACGGTCGATGCCGGGCTTGCCACCAGCCGCGCCAAGAGCTCGCAGTACCTTTCACCGGTACTGAATGCGTCACAATTCAGCTACAGCCTGCAAACCGCACAGGTTTCTGTTGGTTACACGCTCGATGTGTTCGGGCTCAATCGCCGCACAGTCGAACAGTCCCGCGCGCAATACGATGGTCAGGTCTATCAGACCGAGGCCGCGCGGATTTCCCTGATCAACAACGTGGCATCCGCTGCCTTTGTTGAGGCTGCGCTTCGCGCCCAACTGGCTGCGCAGGAACGGATGATCGCGATCGGTCGCGAAACGCTGTCGATCCTCAAGCATCAGCAGGATGTGGGCCAGACCGCCGGGGCCGATGTTCTGGCGCAAGAGGCTGCGCTGGCGCAGACCGAAGCGGCCCTGCCGCCTTTGCGGCGGGCGGCGGCACAGGCGCGCGATCTCATCGCCTATCTGACCGGGCGCAGCGCGGCCAATGCTTTGCCCGATACGATTGATCTGGCTACGATTGCTCTGCCTGCCGATCTGCCGTTGTCGTTGCCATCGGATCTGGTCCAGCAACGCCCTGACATCCGCGCAGCCGAGGCCAATCTGCATGTCGCAAGCGCAGGGGTCGGGATCGCGATCGCCAACCGCCTGCCGCAATTGACATTGTCCGCCAATGCGGGAGGCAGCTCGGCGGGGTGGTCCAATGTGCTGTCGGCCACCAATTCGTTCTGGTCACTGGGTGCCGGGATCACCCAGCCGATCTTTGCCGGCGGCGCGCTGTTGCACCGTCAACGTGCTTCACGCGCGGCTTACGACCAGGCCAACGCGCTTTACCGTTCTGCCGTGCTG
>CAIPWG010000279.1 GCA_903868655.1 uncultured Sphingomonadales bacterium | reverse complement strand
CTTCGTGCAGATTGCAGGGAACCGCGGGTTCGACGCTGCGGCGGCTGAGCGACTGCATCTGATCCATCAATTTGGCAATGCGATCGACTTCGCTGGTGATCAGCGCGGTCAAAGTGCGATCGCCTTCGCCCAGATTGCGGTGGAGCAGTTGCGCGGCGCCGCGAATGCCAGCCAGCGGATTTTTGATCTCATGCGCAAGAATTTCCGGCGCGCGCAACGCACTGCCGTGCCCAGCGTCGCCACTACCCCTGCCCAGCGAGAGCGCCTCGACCCCGACCGGCTCCTGCAGCACGACCATCTGCCAAGCTGGCCAATCGAGCACGGGTGCGGTCATCACATCAATCGGCCTCGCCGGCTGATCAAGCACACGTACCATCGTGCTGCGTGCGACCAGGTGCGCTTCACGATCAGCCAATCGGTCAATGATCAACTGCTCTTCGAAGACCAGCAAATGATGCAGCGATCGGCCCACCATACGACTGGTGCCCTGCCCGACCAGATTTTCAGCTGCAGAGTTCACCGCAGCAATCGTGAGGTCTGGCGCCAACAAGACAACTGCTTGTGGCAAGCTGGAAATCAACCGCCCCGCATCGGGCAGATCAGGATAGGTCCCCGGCAAAGTCAGGCCGCAGCGCGCCGGTCGGCCGATGGGTCAAAACGCGCATAGAATTCAGCGAGGCTGGCCAACACCGCACGATGGTCGTCGATGAAATTGACCGTGTTGCGAAACTCCGCCGATCCATGCAGCCCCTTGGTATACCAACCCAGGTGCTTGCGCGCCATGTTGACCCCGGTCACAGCACCATAATGATCTAGCATCTCGTGATAGTGGGCGACAATCACCGCTTATTGTTCGCCAATCGTCGGATCGGCAAGCGCTTCGCCGGTGCGCAACCAATGCATCACTTGCCCGAGCAACCATGGCTGACCGTAACTGCCCCGTCCGATCATGACCCCATCGGCCCCGCTTTGCGCCACCGCATCGGCCACATCGGCGATCGAACAGATGTCGCCATTCACGATGACCGGAATGTCGACCGCATCTTTGACCCGGCGTACAAACCGCCAGTCGGCCGATCCCTTGTACATCTGATTGCGCGTTCGACCGTGGACCGTGATCATCTTGGCGCCCAAATCCTGGGCAATGCGCGCCAGTTCGGGCGCATTCAGGCTGTCATGACACCAGCCCATGCGCATTTTTACGGTGACCGGCACGCTGACCGCTTTGACGGTCGCTTCGATCAGCGATGCGGCCAACCGCACATCGCGCATCAGCGCGGAACCGGCATCGCCGTTGACCACTTTGCGCACGGGACAACCCATATTGATATCGATGATCGCCGCGCCGCGATCTTCGGACAATTTCGCCGCTTCAGCCATTTGCGCCGGCTCGCACCCAACCAATTGCATCGACACCGGCTCTTCGATCGGGTCCCACGCCCATTTCTGGATCGATTGCCGTGTTTCACGGATCGCAGCCGGGCTTGCGATCATTTCGGTAACATTCAGGCCTGATCCAAACTGACGTACCACGCGCCGGAACGGCAAGTCTGACACGCCAGTCATGGGTGCGAGCACGACCGGGCAATCGATCGCGACCGAACCGACAGTGATCGGGGCCAGAACAGGGGGAGCGGGAACTGCGGTCATGGATCGGGTACTCAAGTGCCTAAAAAACAGGCACGCGTTAGCCAATTGTCGCGGCCGGGGCAAGTTTGTAAGGGGCGGCTACGATGAACGATCAGCCCCGCCCTGTTTCGCCGCCTTTTTGTGCTGTCGTAGTCGCAGCAGGCCAAGGTCTGCGTGCCGGGGGGTCTGTTCCCAAGCAATTTGCTTCGTGGCGTGGCAAGCCACTCGTCCGGCATAGTGTCGAGCGACTGCTGGCAGCCGGTGCCGCGCCGGTTCTCGTTGCGATCCCCGAAGATTACTGTGCGATGGCCGAAGCGGCACTTGAAGGCCTTGGGCCAGTTGAACTCGTCTTGGGCGGTGCCACGCGCCAGGCTTCAGTGCGGGCTGCGCTGGAGCACCTTGCCCATATCGGGATCGACCGACTTGTGCTGATCCACGATGCCGCACGACCGGATTTGCCGTTTGCGGTGATCACTGGACTGATCTCGGCGCTTGCAACAGCCGTGGCTGCCATCCCGGTCTTGCCGGTCGTCGACAGTGTTGTGCGCGGCAATGCGGGCATGCGCGAAATGGCCGTTGCCCGCGATGGGCTTTACCGGGTCCAGACCCCGCAAGCTTTCCGTTTTGATACGATTCTGGCCGCGCATCGCAGCTGGGTCGGTACCGGAGAAGCCGGGGACGACGCAGCCGTGGCTGATGCCGCAGGCCTTGCCATCGCGCTTGTTCCGGGCGACGAGCGTTTGCGCAAAGTGACTTTCGCCAGCGATTTTGAGGACGCACCAATGCATTGCCGCACCGGTTTGGGGTTTGATGTCCATCGACTGGTTGATGGCGAAGATTTGTGGCTGTGCGGAGTGAAAATTGATCATCCCCGTGGTCTTGCCGGCCACAGCGATGCAGACGTTGCGATCCACGCGCTCGTTGATGCATTGTTGGGGGCAATTGCCGCAGGGGACATTGGTGATCATTTTCCGCCTTCGAATCCAGTGTGGAAAGGCGCTGCGTCAGACCAGTTTCTGGCCCATGCCGTGGCTCTCGTCCGCCAATCGGGACATGCCATCAGTCACGTCGATGTGACGATCATTTGTGAAGAGCCGAAAATTGGCCCGCATAAATCTGCAATGCGTGCTAGGCTGGCGCAGATCATGGCAATCGACATCGGTTGTGTCAGCGTCAAGGCGACCACGACCGAACGGCTAGGCCTTACGGGGCGTGGCGAAGGGATTGCGGCGCAAGCAATTGCCACGGTTGTTTCTCAATAAACCGCACAAAACGGCTCGCGCGCCAAGCCTATAAGGATCTCGATTCGATGGACAGTTTGCTTCCTCCGGACCTCGTCGGTCTGGCTGCGCGCGTGATCAGTGCAAACCGTGCGATTGGTCGCACGGTTGCGCTTGCGGAAAGCTGCACCGGCGGACTGGTCGCCGCAGCCTTGACCGAGATTGCCGGCAGTTCGGCCGTTCTTGATCGCGGGTTTGTTACGTATTCCAACGCCGCCAAGATTGAAACTCTGGGCGTGTCCGAAGACCTGATTGATACGTTTGGCGCGGTATCGGTGGCTGTCGCCTGGGCGATGGCGCAAGGCGCGCTCGAACATTCGCGCGCCGATATTGCGGTTGCGATCACCGGGATTGCCGGTCCCGATGGTGGGTCGGAACAAAAACCGGTCGGCACCGTCGTGTTTGCAGTCGCACGGCGTGGCGCCGATCCTGAAACCGCCGAAGCCGAAACCCAGCTCTTTTCAGAAGCACGCGATCGGGCCGAAGTGCGGCGTCAGGCGGCGCTGGTCGCGCTGGAATTGCTGCTGCCATCAGCGCCATAAAGGCGGGCAGCGCGGGCTTCAAATGCGCCGACCATTTTGCGAAAGGCTCGATCGAGGTATTGGCCTGCCAGCTTTTCGAACAGCGCGTTGCGGAATGCAAAATCGCATTCAAATTCGATCAGGCACCCGCCCTGACCGTCAGAAGCAAAGCGCCAAGTGTTGGACAACGACTTCATCGGGCCATCGAGATATTCGACAGTGATCGTGCCCGGGCGATGCTTGTGCACTTTGCTGGTGAATTTTTCCCGGAGGGCGCTGAACCCAACCAGCATGTCGGCGACCATTTCCGCCCCATCGTCCGATCGCACCCGGGTTCCCACGACCCAGGGCAGAAATTCCCCATAGCGCTTCACGTCGGCAACGAGATCAAACATCTGTTCAGGCGACCAGCGCAAATGTCGCGTCTCGGCAATATGGGGCATGTCAGCGTGCTGCTTTGGCCAATTGCGCCTCACGCGCAGCGCGCATTTGCGCGAAATCATCCCCGGCGTGATAGCTGGAGCGGGTCAGTGGGCTCGCCGCAACTTGCAGAAAACCCTTGGCGCGGGCAATCGCACCATAGGCGGCAAAAGCCTTCGGATTGACGAATTCGATGACCGGCGTGTGCTTGGGGGTCGGCTGCAAATATTGCCCCATGGTCAGGAAATCGATTCCTGCCGTACGCATGTCATCCATCACCTGGTGAATTTCGAGCCGCGCTTCGCCCAAGCCCAGCATCACGCCTGATTTGGTGAACACGCGCGGATCTTGGCGTTTGACCTCTTCGAGCAGCCGCAGAGACGCATAATAGCGCGCGCCGGGGCGTATGGTGGG
>CAIPWG010000278.1 GCA_903868655.1 uncultured Sphingomonadales bacterium | reverse complement strand
GCATCAGCGTCGCCATCACAAACAGGATCAGGCGTGCGCCAGGTCCCTTGCGATCAAGTGCCGCCATCGTCGTACCGCGCCACGACTGGTAGGCCAGCCCGATCGAGCCCAACACCCAGACAAGCATGGCACCACGACCGGCCAGACTGCCAAGCGCAGAAGGCGCAAACATCCGCCACGATGTCGAATCCGGCGATCGGATCAGATTGAACAGCAGCACATTGCGCACAAAAGCCGAAGGGTCCCACGCCAGAAATGCCAACGTCGGCAAAAGACCAAGCATCAGGCCGATGAAATAGGGTTTCCACCGGTCAGGCGGAAACAGGATCGTCACCGCGACCAAACCCGGCATCAGTTTGAACGACAGACCGCAGCCCACACATAGGCCAGCCAGCAAGGCGGAACGCCCGCGCATCCAAAAAGCGGCCATGACCAGCACCGTGCCAGCCACATCGTTGTAGCCCATGGCTAGACTTGTTTCTGCAAGCGCGGGAGTAACCAGCAGCACAGCCACTGCGACCAGGCGATTGTCGCGGCAACCCACTTCGCTGCGCGCCAGCGCCCAGACGACCGCGCACAGCACGGCAACCGCCACCGCATCGCCCCCCAACGCGCCCATCGCCCCGAACGACGCAACAAACGGCCAGTAAAACACCAACATCAGCGGCAAGTATTTGTAACCGGCATACGATGCGCTGTGCGCATCGATCGCACCATACGGATCGAGCGATGCCGAATAAGGATTGCGCCCGTGCAGCACCAGTTGCACCGCATCGGCCGTGGTGGTGGCAACATCCGATAGCTTGGGCACCAGCACACCGCTCAACAGATTGAGCATTGGCACTGTCACCGCCAGCGCGACAAGAACCCAACCCAACCGTGCCTTGCCCGACTGATGTTTCGCGGGGCCGAGCGTGTCGCGCCACAGCAGCGCAGCGATCATACCGATGATGACCAGCGTTTCCAATACGCGTACTTTATTGGGTGAATTCAGCGACAGCTTCAGCACCATAAAGGGGATGGCCGCAAACACCACGAACTGCCCAAGCAGCCCGGCTTTGCCAAGTCCCGCAGCCAGCGTTTCAATCGCGCGGGCAGAGCCAAATTGGATCAGCAGATAAATAAAGAACGTCAGCAACAAACCACAGCGCCAAGGCCCGTTTTGAAACAGATGGATCGGTAGCAGTATCGCAAAATTCAGATAGACCAGCAGCGCCAGACTCCTGCATTCCTGCCCCGCCTCCCGAGACGTCATGGCATCGTCTTTACAGCAGGATCGGGCAACAGCCCTTTTTCAACCAGGGCCGGTGGATGGCGATAGTGCGTCGCCTGTTCAAAGGCATAGGCATAGCCCAGCAGATCGCCATCATGAAATGGGCGCCCGGCAAATTCGATCCCGAACGGCAGCCCGCTGTCATAAAACCCGCCCGGCACGACCACAGCGGGCACGCCCAGCATATTGATCCAGCTCGTAGCCGAATGCGGGCCATCGCTTATCCCGCCATTTTGCGGCATTGTTTCGTCTACTGGCGGCATCTGGATCGCAGGGTAAACATACCCATCAAGATGAAGCCGCTCCATCGTGTCGAGATAGGCCTGCATCACTTTGGCGCGCGGCGCCCACAGATTGCGCTGCGCCTCGGGATCGCTTTCGACGAGGCGTTGGCGGACCTTGATATCGCCTGCCAGAAACTCGGCGTTGGTGGGCTCGGTGCCGATGATTGCCGCGCCCAGGGGTGTACCCATCACGCGTTCGTAATCGGCACTCGAATGGTATTGCGCCGGGCCAAATGTCGCCAAAAACCGATCGGTGCCTTCGCGTACATAAGGATACGTCGCGATACGTGCAGCATCGTGGGCAAAGCCGGCGGGCAACACGCTGTCATCGATCACCACGGTCGCACCGGCTGCGCGCAAGTCTTCGATCGCCTTCAGGAAAGCGGCGCGGGTGCGTGGATCGAGCGGGATTGCGGCATTGGCTGCCGCTTTGGCCGCGGCGCCTTCGGGCACATCGGCGGGTATGCCGTGGAACGGAATTCCCAGCCCTTGGAGGATGAACGCAGGCACTCCAAATCGCTTGCCCTTCACCGCATCGGCCTTGAGGTAGGCGGTATAAGGCCCCTTTTGCGCCTTTTGGGCAGAGCCCCTGGTGACAGGATCAAGCGGGTCCTCGCCCGCCATCACATCCAGCGCGATCGCCGCGTCGGTGACATTGCGCGCGATCGGCCCAGTGTTGTCGAGCAGCCAGTCAAGCGGTGCGATCCCGGCAATCGACACCAGCCCGCGCGTGGGAAACACCCCGACAAGCGCGCTGGTTCCTGCCGGCATACGGATCGAATTGCCCGTATCGGTGCCATTGCCCAGCATGGCGAGGTTCGATGTGACCGCAGTGACTGTACCACCCGATGATCCGCCAGGCGAAAAGCGCACGTCAAAAGCATTGCCGGTGCGTCCGAACGAACTGGAACGGTTGGTATCGGAATTGGCGAAATCGGGCATGTTGGTGTGGCCAATGATAATAGCACCCGCCGCTTTCAGCCGCGAAACAATCGTCGCATCGCGAGGCGCCACCAGTTCATGGCCAGCCACGGTATACCCTTCCCAGCCGTCGGTGGTAACTTTGCCGGCAATGCTCGTATTGGCCTTGATAACGATCGGTACGCCCCACAGCGGGCCATGGCTTGCACTGGTTCCGCCCGCTGTATCCTGTTGATCGGCAAGCGCGCGCGCCTCATCGGCAAAGACCTGTTCGACCGGGCGATAGATCGGGTTGTAGCGCGAAATCCGCGCAAGATACCAATCAACCACTTGCCTGATTGTATATGTGCGCTGGTCATACAGCGCGTGGAGACGCGGGATCGACACTTCGATCAGATCGCGATCGGGGATGGATTGGGCCTGCGCCGTTGCTGCACTGGCCAACAAAGTGGCCACACAGCCTGCGGCTGCCAGCTTGCGCGCGCGTACAATCCATGTCTCCAATGCGGTAACTCCCATAAAACGGCACGCACCAAAACGCTCGCGCCCTTCCTTTGGTCAATGAAAACGACGGGTCAATGACCTTTTCGATATGCTTTGATCGTGTAACAATTCCGCCCTAATCCGCGCCAACCCCACCGCCGTGCAGGAGCATGTCCTTATGCCAAGATCTTTTCGCTCTCATGCTCCGGCATTTTTGCTCGCCGTCTTGTGCGGATCGATGGCGGGCCCTGCCCTGTCTGCGCCCGATGCGGCGCAACCATCAGCCGTTCCGGCGAAGAAGCCGCACAATGTCATTCTGTTTGTGGCGGACGGGTTGCGGTATGGCAGCGTCGTTCCCGAAATTGCGCCGGAAATGGCCAAAGTCAAAGCCGAAGGCGTCGATTTTGCGAACAGCCATTCGATGTATCCTACGCTGACCACCGTCAATGCCTCGGCACTCGCCACGGGTCACGGTATCGGCGACACCGGCGATTTCGGCAACTCCGCGTTTGTCGGCAACGCACCACTGGCCTCGGCCAGCCTCGTGCGCACGCCGTTTTACGAAGATGACGCCATTCTGGGTGACATGAACGCCCGGTTCGCTCCGAATTATCTCGATGAACAAAGCGTGCTGTCTGCTGCCCACGCCGCAGGATTTCAATCCGCGGCCATCGGCAAGCTGGGGCCAACGGCCATTCAGGATGTCACCGCACGCGACGGCGCAACTACCATTATCATTGACGATTCAACTGGCCATCCCGAGGCCGGGGGTCTGCCGCTGCCCACCGATCTGGTCTATGCGATCACCCAAGCGGGCCTGAGCGTACAAGCGCCTGATCGGGGCCTGAACCAGTCTTCTGGCACGTTCAACAATGCAGGCGCCATTCGCGCCAATGTTGAACAGCAGGACTGGTTTACCGATGTCGCAACCAAAGTCGTCTTGCCGCGCTTCAAAGCCGGCAATGCACCGTTCTTCATGGTATTTTGGTCGCGCGATCCCGACGGCAGCCAGCACAACCAGGGTGACAGCCTGAACACCCTGAAGCCGGGCAT
>CAIPWG010000277.1 GCA_903868655.1 uncultured Sphingomonadales bacterium | reverse complement strand
GCGACCAGACCCAGATCAGCGACCTGGAAGATCGGTGCGTCTTCGTCCTTGTTGATCGCAATGATCGTCTTGCTGTCTTTCATGCCCGCCAAATGCTGGATCGCACCCGAAATACCCACGGCGACGTAGATTTCCGGGGCAACGATCTTGCCGGTCTGGCCAACCTGGTAATCGTTGGGCACATAGCCGGCATCGACCGCGGCGCGGCTTGCGCCGATCGCCGCGCCCAGCTTGTCAGCCAGTGGCGTGATCGTCGAACCGAACGTATCTGCATCCTTCAACGCGCGACCACCCGAAACGATGATCTTCGCACTGGTCAGTTCGGGACGTTCAAGCTTGGCGATTTCCGAACCGAGATACGTGGACAGGCCCGAGTCAGCACCTGCCGCAACCGCTTCGATGCTGGCCGAACCGCCGGTGGCATTGGCCTTGGCAAAAGCAGTGCCGCGCACGGTGATCACCAGCTTCGCGTCGGTCGATTCAACGGTGGCAATGGCGTTACCGGCATAAATCGGACGCGTGAAGGTCTTGGGACCTTCGACCGACAGGATATCCGACACTTGTGCAACGTCGATCAGCGCGGCTACGCGCGGTGCCACGTTCTTGCCGGTGGTGGTGGCAGGCGCGACAAACGCATCATGCGTGTCGAGCAGGCCAGCGATCAGCGGCGCGACGTTTTCCGCCAGCGCGTGGGCATAAGCCGCGTCATCGGCGGTCAGCACTTTGGCCACGCCTTCGATCTGCGCAGCAGCAGCAGCAACGCCACCGATCCCCGATCCAGCAACCAAGGCCACGACTTCGCCCAACTGGCTGGCGGCCGTTACCGCCGACAGCGTGGCATCCTTGACGGCGCTGCCGTCGTGTTCAACCCAAACGAGAACCTTGGTCATGTCAGGCTACTCCCAGTTCTTTGAGCTTGGCGACAAGCGCATCGACATCGGCGACTTTGATCCCGGCGCTGCGCACAGGCGGTTCGCTGACTTTGAGCGTCTTCAGGCGCGCGGTGGTGTCCACGCCGTAATCAGCAGGCGTTTTGGTTGCCAGCGGCTTCGACTTTGCCTTCATGATGTTGGGCAGCGAAGCATACCGTGGCTCGTTCAAGCGCAAATCGGCGGTGATCACTGCTGGCAGCGGCAGCGACACGGTTTCAAGACCCCCGTCGACTTCGCGCTTCACAGTCACAACGCCATCGGTCACGGTGATTTCGTTGGCAAATGTGCCCTGGCCACGACCCAGCAGCGCGGCAATCATCTGGCCGGTCTGGTTGCTGTCGTCGTCAATCGCCTGCTTGCCGGTGATGATCAGGCCGGGCTGTTCTTCGTCAGCAATCGCCTTGATGATCTTGGCCACAGCCAGTGGCTCGACTTCGTCATCTGTCGAAACCAGAATCGCGCGGTCTGCGCCCATCGCCAGCGCCGTGCGCAGCGTTTCCTGCGCCTTGGCCGGACCGACCGACACCACCAACACTTCGCTGACAGCACCCTTTTCGCGTAGCCGCAGGGCTTCCTCGACGGCGATTTCGTCGAAGGGGTTCATGCTCATCTTGACGTTGGCAAGGTCAACACCCGTGCCATCCGCCTTGACCCGCGGTTTCACGTTATAATCGATCACCCGTTTTACCGTGACCAGCGCTTTCATGGCTTTCTCTCGCCTTTCGTTCCTGATGTTCGCGCTCTAATTTGCGCTTACGTAAACGTCAACCTGCGAATGGGGGCAAAGGTGACGGGGCACAGCCGCTCGATAGCATCGCCCCGCCGCCTGACAAATCATTCCATTTCCAGAATAATCGCATCGACGGCCAGACTGTCGCCGGCCTTGGCGTTGACCGTTTTGACCGTGCCGGATTTTTCCGCACGCAGGATATTTTCCATTTTCATCGCCTCAACCACGGCCAGCGGCTGTCCCGCCTCAACCGAATCGCCAGGCTGTACGTGCAGCGCCACCAGCAGCCCGGGCATCGGGCAGATCAAGTATCGCGACAAGTCCGGCGCAATCTTTTCGATCATGTGCGACACCAACGGAGCCACGCGCCGCGGCAAGACATAGACCGTGTGCATGGCCCCGCGTGTGGTCAGCCGGAAACCAGTGCGCACCGGTTCGACTTTCACGGTCAGCGCGTCGCCATCGACTTCGGCATCCACCAGCCGTTCACCCGGAGTATATTCCATGTCCAGATCGATCGCGATGCCATCGACCGTGACTTGATCGGCCGAAAGCGCGACCGCCATCCGCGTCTTGTCGATCAGCACCGACCATTCGGCGGGCGGTTCGAGCCGATCACCCAATTGCCCGTCAACGCGACGCGCGCGATCGGCGCGCGCCGTGGCAAGGAACCCGGCAATCGCGGCAAGGCTGCGTTTCAATTCGTCTGACGCAGGCGCACCGTGGAAGCCTTCGGGATATTCTTCGGCAATAAATCCGGTTGTCAGTTCGCCCGAGCGAAAGCGCGGGTGTTGCATGATCGCACTGACAAAATCGATATTGTGGCCGAGCCCCTCGATCTCGAACGCATCGAGTGCCGCGACTTGCTTGTCGGCGGCTTCATCGCGAGTTTCGCCCCAGGTGATCAGCTTGGCGATCATCGGGTCATAGAACATCGACACTTCGCCGCCTTCGAACACGCCGTCGTCAACGCGCACACCGTTGAGCCCACGTCGACCGTTGGCCGCGCCATCGTCTTCCCAGCCCGGCACCGGCGGCTGATAACGCACCAGCCGCCCGGTCGAAGGCAGGAAACCGCGATAGGGATCTTCGGCATAGACCCGGTTTTCAATCGCCCAGCCATCGATGCCGATATCGTCCTGCGTGAACGCCAGCTTTTCGCCGGCGGCGACACGGATCATCTGTTCGACCAGATCGATCCCGGTAATCGCCTCGGTCACCGGGTGTTCGACTTGCAGGCGGGTGTTCATTTCCAGGAAATAGAAGCTTTCGCCCGTCGGATCCGCGCCCGACACGATCAGTTCAACCGTGCCGGCCGAATAATAGCCGACTGCGCGCGACAGTGCGACGCACTGTTCGCCCATCGCCTTGCGCATCTTGGGCGTGACGAACGGCGAAGGCGCCTCTTCGACCACTTTCTGGTGGCGGCGTTGAATCGAGCATTCGCGTTCGTTGAGATACAGAATATTGCCGTGCTGATCGCCCAGGATCTGGATCTCGATATGACGCGGGTTGAGAATGAATTTCTCGATAAACACCCGATCGTCGCCGAACGAATTCAGCCCTTCGCGCTTCACGGCCTCAAAGCCTTCGCGCACGTCCTTTTCAGTATAGGCCAGACGCATGCCCTTGCCGCCGCCACCTGCACTGGCCTTCATCATCACCGGATAGCCGATCTCGTCGGAGATACGCACCGCGTGCTCGGTATCCTCGATTTCGCCTACAAAGCCGGGCACCACGTTGACGCCCGCGGCCTTGGCCAGCTTCTTCGATTCGATCTTGTCGCCCATCGCCGCGATGGCGTTTATCGGTGGACCGACGAACGCGATGCCTTCGGCGGCGAGCGCCTGCGCAAAACTGGTACGTTCGGACAGAAAACCATAGCCCGGATGGACCGCATCGGCACCGGTCGCCTTGCACGCGGCGATGATCTTGTCCGCAATCAGGTAAGACTGCGCGGCAGGCGCGGGGCCGATGTGCACCGCTTCATCGGCCATGCGCACAAACGGCGCGCGAGCATCGGCGTCGGAATAGACCGCCACGGTCGCAATACCCATCCGGCGCGCGGTCTTGATCACGCGGCAGGCGATTTCACCCCGGTTGGCAATGAGGATTTTCTTGAACATTTGTGTGTTCACTTTGCGATTGCGAATGAAGACAGGAACGAGATCATGGATTGAAAAAACGTGCGTCCCCGTAACCCCGGCTTGGCCCGGGGTGACGGAACAGGATAAGGTTGGGCAGATGCTTCATGCTTATTCGGCTGCAGCCATTTCTTCGCCCGCAGGCGGCATGTTGTGCCCCAGCAGGCG
>CAIPWG010000276.1 GCA_903868655.1 uncultured Sphingomonadales bacterium | reverse complement strand
GCTCATGCCTTGCACGAGGTCTTGCGGGGCGTAGATCGAGTACGTGATGACCGAGCCGGCCTCCATGAACATCGCGCCTCCTCCTGAGATGCGGCGCACGATGTCGAAGCCGTACTTCTCCGCGTTCTCAAGGTCGACCTCGTTCTTGACGGACTGGAAGCTGCCAATGACTACGGCGGGCTTCTCCCACTCCCAAATACGTAGGGTCGGCTTGCGACGCCCCGAACCTACCTCGTCAGACAAGACCTGGTCGAGCGCCATCTGAACGACGGGGTCGAGCGCCGGGCCCAGGATCAGTTGCCACTCATAGTCCTTCCACCCGGTGGCCTTGTGCAGTGCACGGCGAATAGTTGTGGCGACGGCCTCAGGCGAGAAGCCGAGGAGCATGGCATCGGCCGGAAGAGCCGCGGTGATCGCGGCGGCGAGCGTCGCGGCATCCGTCTCGGCATCGAGGCCATTCACCGCTGCGTTGATCGACGCGAGAGCACTATCCGGCTCAAGGAAGAAGTCACCCGCCAGCCGGAAGTCGCTTATGCGACCGTCGACAATATCGAGATCTACGACGACCAGCTTGCCGCCCGGGACTTTGAACTCGCCATGCATACGACCAGCCTAAGCCGCCCGCGAGCGGCATCGTCAGGACGCGGTGTGCGCATCCAGCCAGGCGACGAGATCGGCAATCACCTGATCGCGATTTGTCTCGTTGAAGACCTCGTGTCTGGCGCCTGGGTGCACGATTGCCTCGACGTCCGAGAGGTGTGATCGCGTCACGTACTCTGCCGCGAGCTTGGCGACGCTCTTCTCGCCGCCGAGCGAGTCATCGCTGCCGATCATGATGAGCAAAGGGATGTCGCGGCCAAGGTTCTTCGCCGGCCGCCCGAGCATGCGCAGGGCATCCACCACTCCGAAGAGCTGCATTGCGCCCGCGGGGAATGTGAGCGGGTCGTTCACAAAGGCGATGGGAACTTCGGGGTCACGGCTGAGCCACTCGGCACCGGTCGTTCCTAAGTGCTTGTGCTTGGCGTTGAGGTCACCGCTGTTCATGTGGGCGAACGACCGATGGGCTGTGCCCGTCAGCACGGCGGCGTCGTAGTCGGCGGCGTTCGTGTTGATGATGTCTTGTGCCATGAGCGAGCCCCACGAGTGCCCGATGAGCACGAGCGGGAGGTCGGGGTGCGCGGCGCGCACGATCGTCGTGAATTGTTTGACCGACGCGATGGTCGCGCGCAGACCGCCGGGGCCGAGCTTGCCCATCTGGGACATGTCGCCCTTGTGCTGAGTGACGCCCGTCGCGCCGTGCCCGCGATGATCGTCGGCGTAGACGCTGTATCCGGCCGCGGTGAGGTCTTGCGCGAACTGCTCGTAGCGCAACGAGTGCTCACCGAGTCCGTGGGCCAATTGCACTACTGCCTTCGGCTTCGCCGCCTCCCACACGTAGTAGTGGATGGTGACGCCCTCAGCATCAACGTAGGTGTGGTCACTTCGTGTCGTGGTCGCCTTTGCCAACGATCCTCCTTGATCAGGCCGACATTACCGCGATGGCTGCTGCGCAAGATCACGTCGAAGACGAGGAACAGGCCAGCCAGCTGCATTTCGCGTTCGGCAAAGCCTATGAAGATGCAGGCGATATTTCCAGCAGCTTTACCCATTACGCCCAGGGCAACGCATTGCGGCGCAAAGGGGTGGAGTATGAAGAGGCGCGCATCCTGGATGGCGCCAAAGAGCACGCTGCATTGTTCACCGCACCCTTCCTGGCCAGCCGAGCCGGACAAGGCTGTGCGTCCGAGGATGCGATTTTCATTGTCGGGCTGCCGCGCGCCGGCTCGACATTGGTTGAACAGATCCTTTCGAGCCATTCGCAAATCGAAGGCACGATGGAACTGCCCGATTTGATGATGATCGGCGACCGGCTGCATTCGCGCGTGGAAGAAGGCGAATTCGCGAGCTTTCCAGACGTGGTGCGATCATTGTCACCGGGCGATCTGCTGCGGTTGGGGCAGGAATATCTCGACCGCACACACGTCCACCGCAAGGAGGGCAAGCCGCGCTTCATTGACAAGATGCCCAACAATTGGATGTATGCCGGGCTGATCCGGCTGATTCTGCCCAACGCGACGATCATCGATGCGCGGCGTCATCCGATGGGTTGCTGTTTTTCAGGATGGAAACAGTTTTTTGCGCGGGGTCAGCTGTTCACCTATGATCTGGCCGAGATCGGACGCTACTACCGCGCCTATGTTGCGCAAATGGCGGCGTTTGATCACGCCGCGCCGGGCGCGGTGCACCGTGTGATCTATGAACAGATGGTCGCCGACACCGAAAACGAAGTGCGCCGTCTGCTCGACCATGTCGGCGTGCCATTCGAAGAAGAATGTCTGGCGTTTTACCGCAACCGTCGCGCGGTGCGCACCGCCAGTTCCGAACAAGTGCGCCAACCGATCTTTACCGACGGGGTCGATCACTGGCGCCAGTTCGAGCCCTATCTGGGCCCTTTGCGCGATGCGTTGGATACTGTGGAAACCGCCTATCCGGCGGTCCCGGCCGATCTGGTCTGAGAGATGCGAAGAATGACCCCTCCTTGTTCAGGGGAGGGGTCGAGCGTGTTTACCGATCCCGTTGGGCAAGCAGGCGCAGACGCAACGCGTTCAGTTTGATGAAGCCCGCGGCGTCTTTCTGGTCATAGGCGCCAGCGTCGTCCTCAAATGTGACATGGCGTTCGGAATAGAGGCTGTCAGGTGACTGGCGACCGACGACATAAGCTTGACCCTTGTAAAGCTTCAGCCGCACGGTGCCGTTCACTTTGGCCTGCGAATGATCGATCGCGGCCTGCAACATCTCGCGCTCGGGCGCGAACCAGAACCCGTTGTAGATCAGTTCGGCATATTTGGGCATCAGCTCATCCTTCAGATGGGCTGCGCCGCGATCGAGCGTGATCGATTCAATTCCGCGATGCGCGATGGCGTAGATCGTGCCGCCAGGCGTTTCATACATGCCGCGGCTTTTCATCCCGACATAGCGGTTTTCCACCAGATCGAGCCGGCCAATGCCATGCTTGCGCCCATATTCGTTGAGCGAGGTGAGCAAAGTTGCGGGGCTTTGCGCCACGCCGTTGATGGCAACGCCATCGCCTTTTTCGAAATCGATGGTGATGTATTCAGCTTCGTCCGGAGCGTCCTCGGGATTGACCGTGCGCGAAAAAACATAGTCGGGCACTTCGGCCCAGGGGTCTTCCAGCACTTTGCCTTCGGAAGAGGTATGCAACAGGTTGGCGTCTGTCGAGAACGGACTTTCGCCGCGCTTGTCTTTGGGCACCGGCACCTGATGCGCTTCGGCCCAGGCGATCAGTGCGGTGCGGCTGGTCAGATCCCATTCGCGCCACGGGGCGATCACTTTGATGCCCGGATCGAGCGCATAAGCCGACAGTTCGAAGCGCACCTGGTCGTTGCCTTTGCCGGTGGCGCCATGGGCCACGGCATCGGCGCCGGTTTCGCGCGCGATTTCGATCAAGCGCTTCGAAATCAGCGGACGTGCGATTGACGTGCCGAGCAGATAATCGCCTTCGTAGCGGGCATTGGCGCGCATCATCGGAAACACGAAATCGCGCACAAATTCTTCGCGCAAATCGTCGATGTAAATGTGTTCGGGCTTGATCCCCATCAGTTGCGCCTTGGCGCGGGCGGGTTCCAGTTCTTCACCCTGGCCAAGATCGGCGGTAAATGTCACCACTTCGCAGCCATATGTGACTTGCAGCCACTTGAGGATGACAGAAGTGTCTAGCCCGCCTGAATAGGCAAGGACGACCCGCTTAATATCGGACATGGGCGACTCCCGAAAGATCATGGCGCAAAAGGTGTGGGCGGGCGGGTATCAGGGCCAGCCTGCGGACGCAAGGCGACCGCCGCAATCAGGCAGCAACCTGATTGTGGCCGCGATTGTCCAAGCCTGCCCTGACCACTCAGGTCTGTTTGCGGTGTGGACGCTGTGCAAACCAAATCAGGTGGTCATCGCCCTGGCCATCGGCCTGTTCGCGCACCACGGTTTCGGTCACATTGAAGCCGGCTTCGACCAGTCTGATCGTAAATTCGCGGTCGGGCCACGCAGACCATACCGCCAGCACACCGCCCGGTTTCAAAGCATTGCGCGCGGCCTGCACCCCATCGTCGGTGTAGAGGTGGTCGTTGATCCGCCGGGTGATCCCCTCGGGACCGTTGTCGACATCGAGCAGAATGGCGTCGTAGCCTTCGTGCGCGGCATCGATCAGCATGGCGACGTCGTCGGTCACCAATTGCACCCGTGGATCATCGAGGCAGCCGGCAGTAAGCCGGTGCATCGGGCCGCGCGCCCAATCGATGATTTCGGGCACCAGTTCAGCCAGCGTGATCGTGGCATCATCGGGCAAAACCGCCAGCGCCGCGCGCAACGTGTAGCCCATGCCATAACCACCGATCAGCAGATCGGGCGCAGGGCGTCCGATCAACCGTTCGTATGTCAGCGTCGCCAGTGCTTCTTCCGAAGCGCTGGCGCGTGTGCTCATCAGCTCGGTCCGATCGAGCAGGATGGTAAACGCATCGCCGCGCTGAACCAGCCGCAACAGCGCGCCATCAGGCACGCGCGCAGTGGCGATTTCATCATGGCCATCGAGCGTGATGCGCTCGGGCGGGGCGGGTGGGGGGCCTGCCTCTAGTTCGATGACTTGCGTGCCTTGCGAGCGGCGTATTTGGCATCGCGCGCAGCCTTGCGTTCAGCCTCGGTCGGTGGTGGTACAATGGCGGCCAGCGCCTTGGCTTTGGCCAGTTCTGCGGCGGCCAGTGCTTCGGCGCGTTCGGCTGCCTTTTGCGCGGCATGCACCCAGCGCTGGCACTCGTTGCACTGCATCATCTCCTCGTCCACATC
>CAIPWG010000275.1 GCA_903868655.1 uncultured Sphingomonadales bacterium | reverse complement strand
CCTGCAGCCCGGTGCGCGCGACGTAAAGGGCAGATGACGGCATGGTCGGTTGCTCCGCAATAAGGGAAACGGGTGGTCAGATCAGCACGGGTTCAGGCGGGCAGGCCCAGCAGCGCGGTGGATTTTTCATCGTTGTCCTTGGCGGTCGAAACCACTTTGGCACGCATTTCGAACAGGCGCTGGGCATCGACCATGTCGACCAGCACTTGTGTCGGATTGACGTTCGATTTTTCCAGCGACCCGGGGATCAGCTTGGCAGCATCATCGGTCGGCAGCACGCCGCCGCCGACCACATGGAACAGAGCGTCCAAACCTTTTTCGACATCGGTGCCGGTGGTGGTCGCCAGTTTCAGACGGCCGATGGCATCGGGAGGTGCGTTGCCTTGCGCAGGATCGGTGGCCAAAACGGTGCCATCGGGCGCAATGGTCAGCTTGTTCCCCGCAGGCACCGTGATCGGGCCGTTGTCGGACAGCACCGGCAAGCCTTCGCCATTGACCAGCGTGCCATTGGCATCGACCGTCAAATCGCCGCGCCGGGTATAGGCTTCGGTACCGTCGCTGGCCTGCACGGCCAGCATGGAGTCGCCGGTCAGCGCCACGTCGAGCGGATTGCCGGTCTGCATCAGGTCGCCCTGGCGCATGCTGGCCCCTTTGACCTCTGTATCGGTCATGGCACGGGCTTCCAGCCCAGAGCCCTTGATCGTGGTCGGGGTGGCGACCATCAGTTCGGCCCGAAAGCCGGTGGTCTGGGTGTTCGCCATATTGTTGGCGATCATCCGCTGCTGGTTCATCGACGCCGACAAACCCGAATAGGCGGTGTAGATCAGGCGATCCATGGCTCAGATCCGATCAGCTGTGCAGGTTGATGATCGTTTGCGATACGCTGGTGTTGGCATCGATGGCTTTGGCGTTGGCCGAAAAGTACTGCTGCGCAGTAATCAGGCTGACCATTTCAGACGCCAGATTGACGTTCGATGCTTCCAGTGCCCCGGACAGAAGATTGCCATATTGACCGGTCGCAGGTGCGCCATACGTCGCGGTGCCTGACAGGCCCGTAGCGACATAGTCTGCCGAACCGATTTGCTGCAGGCCTTCGGGCGAATTGAACGCGGCCAATGCCACCGTGCCGACGACGGTGCTGGTGCCGTCGGAATAAGCAGCGCTGACTTTGCCGGCGGACGATACCGTTACACCTGAAAAGGTCGCGCCCGAAGAGTTGGTGGTGGGCACGGCGGCGTCAGACAGCGTGGTCGACGTTCCGGTGGCCGGCAGGACCTGAAGCCGGTTGCCGTTGGAATCGACAATATAGCTGTTGCCGCTGGTGGTCGACCCGGTCGAATCGAGCGAAAAATTGCCGTTGCGTGTGTAGGCTGCCTGGCCGGTCACGGTCGATTTGACCGTAAAGAAGCCGTCGCCACTGACTGCGATGTCGAGCGCCGATCCGGTCTGCTGGATCGCACCCTGGCTGAAATTCTGATTGATCTCGGATACGGTCGACCCGATACCGACGATCTCTTTGGGATTGCTGTACGCACTTGCAGCAACCAGGTTGGCAAACTGCGCGTTGCTTTTCTTGAAGCCGGTAGTGTCGGCGTTGGAAATGTTGTTGCCGATCACGTTGAGATCGGTCTGGGCGTTATCAAGGCCGGTGAGCGAAACTGAATAAGACATGGGCGCGGCTCTTTCGTCTGAGGGGTGAAAAAATCAGGCAATCGTGCCCGTGGTG
>CAIPWG010000274.1 GCA_903868655.1 uncultured Sphingomonadales bacterium | reverse complement strand
TTGCGTTCCATTTCTTCCATTTCGGCTTCGCGGATCATGGTTTCGATCCCGCTTTTGAAATGGTTGGACACACGCCGCACTTTCGCAATCCAGCGGCCCGCCGCGCGCAAGGCCATCGGCAGATCTTTGGGACCGATGACCACGATGGCCACGATCGCGATCAGCAGGAATTCCGAAGGGGCGATATCAAACATGGTTCAATCCGAACGGCGCGCGCCGTTCAGGCCTGGGGCCGCTGGTTTTCGGCCTGCACCGGCTGTGCTGCGGGCTCGACCGGTGCGGGCCCGGCCTGCGGGATTTGCGATGGCGGTGGCGTGACTGGACGGTTGGTTTCGTCCGCCATGCCTTCCTTGAAGCTTTTGATGCCTTTGCCGAAATCACCCATCATGTCCGAAATACGGCCACGGCCGAACAGCACAAGGACGACAAGCGCCAGAACGATCAGGTGCGGTAGTGACAGGCCACCCATCATAAATCTCCTTCTTGGCGCCTAGATAGGGGCTTTCCTTCCAAACTGCCAGACGCAAGCGGGGCAGAATCTGCTGCTTTGTCGAAAGTCGGTCGCACTTCATCCGATTCTTCGCCCGTCAGCACAGCATAAGCCGCATCGATCGGATCGAGCAGGCCCGCCGCGCGCAGTTCATCGATACCGGGCAGATCGCGCCGGTGCGCCAGCCCGAAATGCGCGAGGAACGCGGGCGTCGTGGCATAGATGGTGGGCCGCCCTGGCACTTCGCGGCGCCCGGCGATGTGCACCCAGCCCGCCTCCATCAGAACATCGAGCGTGCCACGCGCAGTTTGCACGCCGCGAATCGCCTCGATTTCGGCGCGGCTGACCGGTTCATGATAGGCAATGATCGCCAAGGCCTCGATTGCCGCGCGCGAAAGGCGGCGTGGTTCTTCGCGTTCGCGGCGCAACAGATGCGCCAGATCGGACGCGGTTTGAAAATGCCAGTGCCCGCCGCGTTCGACCAATTCGACCCCGCGCCCGGCATAGTGCGCGACCAGCGCGGCCAGCGCCGACCGTACCGAAGCCCCACCCAGATGACGCGCAATCTGATCGGCGGTCAGGGGAACCTCTGCCGCAAACAGCGTGGCCTCCACCGCGCGCACCAGATCGTGATCATTGGACATCATGCCTGCGCCGCACGCAACCGAAGCGGGCCATACACTTCGTCTTGCGCCAGTTCGGCACGGCCCTGCTTGGCCAATTCGAGCGCCGCGGCAAAACTGGATGCCAGCGCCGAGCGCGTCAGCCGGGGATCGGCGCCGGGCTCGACCCGCGGCAGCAGTGTGCGCAGATCGATCCAGTCGCGCGCCACACCCAGCAATCGCGCCACGCGTTCGAGCGCCGCATCAAGCGTGATCACCGGGCGTTCCCGGACCATGTGCACCACCGGCGTATTGCGTGCCTTGATCGTGCCATAAGCCTGGATCAGATCATAAAGATTGGCCGTCCACAGCGACTTGCGATCGATACGGATGCCCTCGGGTGCGCCACGCCGGAAAACATCGCGGCCCAACCGATCGCGTGCCATCAGCCGCGAAGCGGCCTCACGCATCGCGCCGAGCCGTTCCAGCCGCAATTGCAGGCGTATCGCCAGCTCTTCAGGGCTAGGCAGCATTTCTGGATCGCGTGGGAGCAGCAACAGCGATTTGAGATAAGCCAGCCAAGCCGCCATCACCAGATAGTCGGCCGCCAATTCGAGCCGCAACGTGCGTGCGCGTTCGATATAGCCCAAATACTGATCGACCAGATCAAGGATCGAAATGCGCCGCAAATCGACCTTTTGCCGGCGCGCCAGATCGAGCAGCAGATCGAGCGGCCCTTCCCAACCATCGAGTTCGAGATAGAGCGCGTCATCCCCGCCCGGTGCTGACGCGATTGGCGACCAGTCGGCACCATCGTGAGTCACCGTGCGGCTGTCTGTGGTCATGCCCCCAGCGCCAGCAGTGCATCGCGTTTGTAGCACAGTGCTGCCCGACGCGCCTCAGCATCCAATGGCGCGATATCGGTCGCTTCGAGCGCGTCCGCCAAGCGCTGCGCACCCAGCTCGGTCAACGCCGGTAGCGCGGCGGCCATGCCCATCATATCGTCCATCCGGCCCCAGCAATTGAGCGCAAGGTCACAGCCTGCCGCCACGGCGCGCGCAGCGCGTTCGGGGATCGTACCGGTCAACGCTTCCATGTCGAGATCGTCGGACAACAACAGACCGCCAAAACCGATTGAGCCGCGCACCACATCGGCAATTATGCGCGAAGACAGTGTGGCCGGTACGGTATCATCCCATGCGATAAACCGCACATGGGCGGTCATTGCGATTTTGGCATGGGCGAGCGTGCGGAATGGGGCGAGATCGATTTCCAGCTCATCCACGCTTGCTGTGACCGTGGGCAGTCGTTTGTGGCTGTCGGTGGTGGCACGGCCATGGCCGGGGATATGTTTTACCACGCCCATTACCCCGGCACGGGCCAGACCATCGAGCACCGCGCGGCCCAAGGCCGCCACGCGCAGCGGCTCGGTTCCCAAGGCGCGATCACCGATCACATCGTCGGCACCCGGTTGGCGGACATCGAGCAAGGGCAGGCAATCGACCGTTATGCCAGCTTCGGACAGATCGAGCCCCAACGCTTCGGCATTGGCGCGCGCGGCCTCGATCGCGCTGGCCGGTGCCAGATCGTAAAGCCGGTCAAACACCCCCTGGGGTGGATAAGGGCCCCAGACAGGCGGCTTCATCCGCGCGACCCGCCCGCCCTCCTGATCGATCGCAATCAGCAGCCGCTCGCGCCCGTGCAGATTGCGCAAATCGTCGGTCAGCGCGCGCAATTGTGCGTGGTCGACCACGTTGCGACCAAACAGGATATAGCCCGCCGGATCGGCTTCGCGAAAAAACGCGCGTTCGTGTGCAGTCAGGACAGGGCCGGAAAGGCCAAAGATAGCCGGGAGCATGGCCCGGTGTGACCCAAGCCGCGCGGCCCCGGCAAGTCGCTGGTTGCAACGAGCCGGGGAAAACGCGTTATTTCTTGACCTGGCACTTCACGCCTTCGGCTTCGAGACGACTGCACAGGCTGTTGGCCGCACCAAGGTTCGCGGTCAGCGCCTGAAGGCGATAAACCGTACCGATATCGAGTTTGCCCTCAACCACGCGGTGGTTGACGCTCTTGAGCAAATCGTGGGCCGCGCTCAACCGCGTCCATGCGCCTTGCGCAAGGGGCTCGGTCGAAAATGCGCCAACTTGCACTGCCACTTCGCCGGC
>CAIPWG010000273.1 GCA_903868655.1 uncultured Sphingomonadales bacterium | reverse complement strand
TGGCCAAGGCGGTAGCTGCATCGGCGCCGTTGGACAGAAAGCTAGCGATTTCGCGGACACCGATGGCGCGCATGACCGGCAGATCCGGATCGAGCTGGCGCGCCAACAAGGCGCGCACTTCATCGTGTGCGCCACCGTGCCACATCGCTGCAAAGCGCCGGTCGCAACGCTGATAGAGCCAATCACGATCGGGCATGAGCACCACGGCCGATAGCGCAACGGTGTCAGCAATGCCGCCTTCGCGTGCATTCTGCCATTCGGCCAGGGGCTGCCCGGTAGAGCGGATGACTTCGAGTGCGCGCGCGATCCGGGTGGCATCGGCTGGGGCCAGTCGCGCTGCGCGTGCGGGGTCTTCGCGCAGCAATGCCGCCCAGGCTTCGTCCACGGGCATGGCGCGAACGGTTGCGCGGATGGCGGGATCGATGGCCGGGATTGGTGCGATGCCGTCAAGCAAGGTGCGGATATAAAGCCCGGTACCGCCGACCAGTATGGGTAAGGCACCTGCCGCATGGGCTGCGCCAATCTCGGCGCGCGCGGCATTGGCCCAATCTGCGGCAGAACAGGCAATACTGCCATCCCAGGCGCCGAACAGCCGGTGTGGCACGCCTTGCATCTCGTCTGGGGAGGGACGTGCGCTCAAAATCGCGAGGTCGGCATAGACCTGGGCGCTGTCGGCATTGATGACAACGGCATTGCCGGCATTCTGTGCCAGCCGAACGGCAAGATCGCTCTTGCCGCTGGCGGTCGGCCCTGCAATGAGCGCGATGCGCGGCTTTGGCCGATTTTGGATTGAGGAATATTCGGTGCTCATAGCCCGCCTGATAGCAGATGCAGAGACGCTTGGAGACCGGCTTGCGGTCGCCATGGAAGAAATCGAGGACACCGGTGCGGAAGTGTTGGGCGCAGGGATGCTTGAAACCAACCCCGACGTGCTCGAATTGGAAATCGAAGATGGCGATGCCGTGGCAGTGCGCCGCGTGCTTGATGCGCATTTCCCCGATGCCGATATGCTGCTGACCACTGCGCCAATCACGTTGCCGCAGTTGTTTGTGTCGGACATGGATTCGACCATGATTGCGCAGGAATGCATCGACGAATTGGCTGACTACGCGGGTCTGAAAGCACAAGTGGCCGCGATTACCGAGCGCGCCATGCAGGGCGAACTCGATTTTGCGGCGGCGCTGCACGAACGTGTCGCGTTGCTTGCGGGACTTTCCGAAGCCGCGATAGCCGATTGTCTGGATCAGCGAATCCGTCCCATGGCAGGTGCTGCCACGCTGGTGCGCACGCTGAAATCGCTAGGCGCGCATACTGTGCTGGTGACCGGTGGCTTTCATGCCTTTGCCGACACCATTGCCGCTGCATTGGGCTTTGACCGCGTGGTCGCAAACCGGTTGACGGTCGAGGACGGTGTTCTGACGGGCAAAGTGACCGGCGAAATTGTCGACAGCGCGGTCAAACAGGCGGTGCTTGAACAGGAAATGGTGCGGCTGGGCGAGGGGACAATCAGTTTGGCCATGGGCGACGGGGCCAATGATATTCCGATGATTCGCGCTGCGACCCACGGGATCGCGTTTCGGGCCAAAGCCAAGGCGCGCGAGGCAGCCGATGGGCGCATCGATCGTGGAGATTTAACCGCGATTTTGGAGCTTTACGGAATTTCGCGCGATGACTGGGTCATGCATTGACGATAAATTTACATCAATGTTAATATGCTGGCCGGATTAGAAGGATGAGACCGGCCATGAATGCGATTTCGTTTGCGGTTGAGGCTGACCTGCCGATTTATGATGAGCGACGCCCGGTGCTGCGGACTCGTCCGCGCAAGGCGTGGCACCATTTCCGCGAGCTGCTCAAGGACAAAGAGCGGACCGAGGAAGTTTTCCGGATATTCGAAGCCCTGCCATGGCGCGGCATGCGCGCGGCGGGTGTTTCGTTTGTTACCAGTCAACGTGGGCAGGCGCTGCGCGCGCGTGAACCGTTCTTGCCCCATATTCTCGACGATCACGCGGCCTTGCGTCGTATGCCGGCGGGATCTTTGGCGCATGCCTATTGCGATTTCATGGAAAGCGAAGGGCTGAGCGCGCAAGGGCTGGTCGATGAATTTTCCAAATTCGCGGAAGGCAAGCATCAGTTCCGCGACCAGTTTGAGTGGTATCTCAACCGTGGTCGCGATGTGCACGACTTGTTGCACGTGCTGACAGGCTATGGCCGCGACGGCTTGGGCGAAGCCTGCGTATTGGCGTTCACGTATAGTCAGCAGCCGAGCCCTGCGCATTTGTTCATCGGCTTCATGGCTGGGTTGAACATGAAAAAGAATGTCAAAAGCGATGCGCCGGTGTTGAAAGCCGTGCTTGAAGGCAAACGGCTGGGCAAGGCTTGTCCGCGCCTTATCGAACAATCGATCACCGAGCTTCTGCCTTTGCCGATCGATGAAGTACGCCGTCGGCTGAACATCACCCCTGCGACCTATTATCACCGTGCTCACAAGGTATGGCGCGCGATGGGCGTCAACCCCTACGACATGTTGGGCAAGGCAACGGCTGAGCCTGAGCGAGGCCTAGCCCAAGCGGCTTGAGCTTTGAAGCAGCCCAAGCGGCTTGAAGGTTGCCCTCAAAGCCCTCCCCCGAAAAGGGGAGGGCTTTTGAGTGTCAGCTTTCCATCCCGTTGCGGAAGAACGCTTCATTGCGGTCTTTGAGTGCGGCGATTGCTACGGCAAAATTCGGACCTTTTACAGCGGATCCCCCGGTTGTGCCGATCCGGCGTACGGC
>CAIPWG010000272.1 GCA_903868655.1 uncultured Sphingomonadales bacterium | reverse complement strand
CTGTGGACCGGCATCGACCTGTTCATGGGCTTCGTGATCGGTCCGATCATGCGCAGCCTGCCGCTGCCGGCACGCAGGGCCATGATCATGCGACTGATGCCGAAAACCCTGTTCCTGCTGCCGACCCTGTCGATCGTCACCGCCCCGGGCATAGCGCGGCAGGCGCGTGTGCCCGGCAGGATGCAGGTTGCGCGCACGCACTTCATCGCCGATGGCAAAGATCGGTTCAGCCACACCGTCGCGCAGATAGGAACCTTGGCGGGTCAGTGCGGCAGGCACATCGGCTGCCACGAGCCTGGGCGTGGCCTTTGGCGTTGCGGGGTCGGCAACAGCCGTTGCCAGTTCGTGCGGTGTCACAAAGCCGCGCGCCACGATCATCTGCCGCAGGGCTTCGAACCACCGTTCATAATACGTCATCGCCAGATAGGCAGCGCCGGGAATTTTCTCGCGTTGGTAGCGGCCCGCATCGATATTCCCGCGCGTAGGCGACGCGATCACGAGCGCATGGGTGCGTGCATGCCAGTCGGCATGAAACGGATTGCCCTCCGGCTCGGGCACCACGGCACCCAGGCCGTGCTGGCCGCCCATGTCATGAACCCCGTTCACAACCGTGCGGTCCCGATCATGCCATCACGGGTGACGAGCGCTGCCAGCTGAGTCTCATCCAGATTTTCCGTGCCAGACGGACGTTCAGGGATCACGAGATAGCGGATTTCGGCTGTCGAATCCCACACGTGCACTTGAGCCCCGGCGTCGAGTGTTGTTCCAAATTCGGCCAGCACCCCCCTCGGGTCGATGACCGCGCGCGAACGATAGGCCGAAGATTTGTACCAGACCGGTGGCAGTCCAAGAACCGGCCACGGATAGCAGGAGCACAACGTGCAAACGACCAGATTGTGCACCCCGGGGCCGTTCTCAACCGCCACCATGTGTTCACCCTGCCCCCCGGTATAGCCGAGTTCGGCAATGGCTGCAGTGGCGTCGGCCAGCAACCGGGCCCTGAATGCAGGGTCGCTCCATGCCTTGGCCACCACTTGCGCGCCATTGCGCGGGCCCACTTTGTTTTCGTAAAAATCGACGATCGCGTCGAGAGCGGCCGGATCGACCAACCCCTTTTCCACCATCAGCGATTCCAGGGCCTTCACCCGCAAAGCGATATCCGAAGCGGGTTCCTGACCGTGTGTATGGTCATGGTCTTGATGATGGCCGTGGTCGTGGTCGTGCATGCTTCAGGATTGCCAGATGGGACACACGATGAAAAGCCGCGATCTCCCCTGACCACAGATTGCCCGCGCGCGGCATAACTCACCAAGTCGTTCAACTTGCGAAAAGAAGACTGCGGCGCTGGCGATTTTGGGGTGACATGGTTGCCGGATTGGTTGAAACATCCCCGCAATGATCGCACCATGCGATCAACACCTTGGGGGATTTGCCGTGATGCAACAAAGCTTTCTTCGTCAGGCCGTTGCGGTTGGTGTCGTAGGCGCACTGTTGTGTTCGGCGGCGCCCGTGCTGGCGAGCGATCTGGCGCTGCATGTCGGCAAGTTGATCGATGGAACCGGCACGCAGCCGGCGGAAACCGTTACCATCGTGATCCACGATGACCGCATCGCCGCAATCCAGCCCGGCTTCACCACGCCTGCCGGGGCTCATGTGATCGACTTGTCGGGCATGACTGTCTTGCCCGGCTTTATCGATTGCCACGATCACATCACCGCTTCGTTCCACAAGGGTGATCCGATCCGCAACACTGTTACGCGTACCGGCTATGACGACGAAGTTGATGGCATCAACAACGCCCGCGCGGAGCTTTTGGCCGGTTTTACAACGATCCGCGATGTTGGCGCGTCGACGCCGGTGATTGTCGCGATCAAGCGTGCGATCAACGCCGGCGAAATTCCCGGTCCGCGCATGTGGGTCTCGGGCGAAGCGCTTGGACCCACCGGTGGCCATGGCGATCCGGCCAATGGACTGGATCCGGAACTGTCGCATTCGCATTGGACCGATTCGGTCATCGACAGTCCCGAAGACGCGCGCAAGGCTGTCCGCCGGTTGCGCCGTGAAGGCGCCGATCTGATCAAGATCATGCCATCGGGCGGCGTAATGTCGATCGGCGATGATCCCAAGATTCAGCTGATGACCGATGACGAGATCAAGGCAGTGATCGATACCGCGCATGTGCTCGGCATGAAAGTGGCCGCGCACGCGCATGGCGAAAGTGCGATCAATCGCACGGTCGAACTCGGCGTCGATTCAATCGAACATGGTTCGTACGGCGATGCCAAGACTTATGCCCTGATGAAACAACACGGCACCTATCTGGTGCCCACGATGCTGGTGGGCGCGCGAGTTGCCGAACATGCGCGCACCCATCCAGAAGATTTGAACCCTTCAACCGCCGAAAAGGCCTTGATCATTGGCCCCATGCTGAAAAAGAACCTGCATGACGCTTATGCCGCCGGGGTGAAAATCGCGTTTGGCACTGATACCTTCGGCATGAGCAACCATGGCGAAAACGCACAGGAATTTGCCATCATGGTATCCGCCGGGATGCCCCCGATGGATGCCATTCTGGCCGCAACGCGCAATGCCGCCGACCTGATCGGCGATTCCGCCAATATCGGCGCGATCAAAACCGGGCATTTTGCCGACCTGGTTGCCGTGGCGGGCAACCCGTTGACCGACATCACCGTTCTCGAACATGTCCGCTTCGTGATGAAGGGCGGCAAGATTTACAAGGCCGAGGGCAACGCGACTTTGCCGTAAGCGTCACACGCGTGGTTAGCGGCAGCGTTTACGGCGATTGTGGGCGAGTTCATGACCAGCGATCCCGCCCGCGGCCGCCCCCACCAGCAGCCCACCCGGCCCACCGATGATGGCATGGCCCAGCAATCCGCCGCCGACCGCGCCGGCAACGCTTCCGGTGGTCTTGTTAAAGCGCAAACAGCGGCCGTGGTCGTCCCGGTGATGATGGTGCCGTGCCTGAACCGGCGTGGACAGTCCCGTGGCGATCGTAACAATGGCGAGAATCCCGAGGGCGCGTGCTGAATTCACGTGATTATCCTTTTTGGAAACCGGAGGTCAGCACCACCGTGACCGGCGATCAATGCGGTGGTCTTTGGTTCTGATCCGGCCGGTTTTGCGGGCCAGCCGAACGACCGTCGCGTTGCTGCCCAGCACGCTGTACAGTGTTCGCATTGCCATGGCCAGCGCCGCCTTGGTGCATCTGCGGTCTTGGCTGATTTTGCGCAGGTCGTTGTTGTGCGGGGCCATTTGGACGCGGCACAGGACTTCGCTGATGCTGCTGCGGGACCATTCCGGGTGCAGGATGTGGTGCTGCGTTGGGTACGCGCGCGTTTGACTGTTGCGGGCCATGCCGCGCCTGTCCCGGTTGAGCGACACCCCTGGGCGCGCGAGGATGCGGCCCCCATTGCGGGCGCTGATCGCTGTTGTATTGT
>CAIPWG010000271.1 GCA_903868655.1 uncultured Sphingomonadales bacterium | reverse complement strand
GCACCGCCGGGTCATTCACCGCCGAATAAACGAACTTTGCGCCAGCCGCCGCACCTGCCCACGGGATGCCCCAACTCGCGGCATGAAACATGGGCACAATCGGCATGATTACGGTGCGCGTGTCGAGCGAAAACACCGGCACAGTCAGCCCGCACAGCGCATGCAGCACAGTTGAGCGGTGTTCGTACAACACACCCTTGGGATTGCCGGTAGTGCCGCTGGTGTAACACAACATGCACGGATCGCGCTCGTCGCCATCGGCCCACGCGGCAACACCATCGTGCGCGCCAATCCAGTCTTCGAAATGCTGTGCCGGTTCGGCGCTGTCAAAACAGATATAGTGCTCGATCGTCGGCCAGCGTGGCTTCATCCGCTCGACAATCGGGGCCCATTGCTTGTCAAACAACAGCACCCGATCTTCAGCATGGTTGACGATGTAATCAAGCTGATCGTCAAACAGCCGGGGGTTGATCGTATGAAGAATGCCCCCGACCCCGACCGCGCCGTACCAGCTGACCAGATGGCGATGATGGTTCATCGCCAGTGTCGCAATCCTGTCCCCGGGATTGATCCCCAGCGTGCGCAGCGCCTGTGTCATGCGCAAGGCATCGTGGCGCACTCCGGCCCACGTCGTGCGGCTTTCGCTGCCATCGGCCCAGCGTGATACGATCTCGCGCGCAGCGTGTTCACGCCCGGCATGATCGATCAAGGCGGTTACCCGCAGCTTCCAGTCCTGCATCGCGCCCAGCATCATTGTTCCTGTCCCGGTTTTGTTATTCGACCAGCCGCAGATGTCGGTCAGGCCGCGCTGTCAGAGCCACATTGGCAAGACCTTCGATTGGAATCAACCGCTCGATGACTTCGCTGTCGAGCCGGAAATTTTGGCCCAGCAGTGCCCACGGCTCCCGCCCGCGACCAGTACGCAAATGCACGCGCACTTCGCCTTTGGCGCCCTCGGCTCGGGGCAACAGCATTGCCATTTCGGCCAGTGCCTCGGGTCGCAAGACCTCGCATTCAAGCACCATGCGGGCAGCACTTGTGACAGAAGCCAGCGGGCGCGCGCCGCGCACGGTCACGCGCGGGGCTTCATCAGCATTGGGTCGGTCCAGTTCGACTGTCAGCAACACGCACGCGCCCTCGCGCGCCCATTGCTGAAACGGCTCGACCAGACTTTCCTCAAAGCACGAGGCGGTAAACAAACCGCTCATGTCCGAAAAATCAGCCATGATGAAATCCTTGCCCCGCTTGGTCTTGCGCTTCTGCACGCCTTCAACCATCGCCGCCATTACCGCACCGGTACGACCTACTGCGGTTCCCCCGGTCGCCATCAACCCGGAATACGACCGCGCCCCATTGGCGCTGGCAATCGCACGATATTCCTCGACCGGGTGCGCAGCGAAATAGAATCCGAAGTTCTCCCGCTCTGCGGCCATCTGTTCGGCTCGGGTCCAGGGCTTGGTCTCGGTCAGGCGAATAGCCTGACTGTCGTGCTCATCAGCACCAAACAGCCCGCCCTGCCCCGACGTGCGTGCACGCGCCGCTTCGTCAGCCACCGCCATCAACAATTCGGCGTTGGCGATCAGCTTGGCGCGGTTTGGATCAAGCCCATCGAGCGCACCGCCTGCCGCCAGCGCTTCCAACTGGCGCCGGTTCATCGATCCTGCTGGAATGCGGCGGAACAGATCATCCAGCGAGACAAAGCGACCGTTGGCTTCGCGTTCCGCCACGATCGCGTCCATTGCCTTTTCACCAACATTGCGCAGACCTGCCAAGGCGTAGCGCACGGCATAGGATTCCTCGGTGCGTTCCACACTGAATTCTGCTTCGGACCGGTTGATATCGGGCCCTGCCAGTGTGACGCCATTGCGCCGCATATCGTCGACATAGACATTCAGCTTTTCCGACTGATGCATGTCGAAACACATCGACGCGGCATAAAATTCGTGCGGATAGTGCGTTTTCAGCCAAGCCGTCTGATAGGCCAGCAAAGCATAAGCCGCCGCATGGCTCTTGTTGAAACCATACCCTGCAAACTTGTCAATCAAGTCGAACAGTTCGTTCGCCTTGCCGGGTTCGATATCCGAATTGTCCTTGCAGCCGGCGACGAACCGCGTTCGCTGCTGGTCCATCTCGGCCTGAATCTTCTTGCCCATCGCACGCCGCAACAAATCGGCATCACCCAGCGAGTAGCCCGCAAGGATCTGCGCGGCCTGCATCACCTGTTCCTGATAGACAAAAATTCCATACGTTTCGGACAGAATCCCCGCCAGTTTGGGATGCGGATATTCGATCGATTCCAGCCCGTTCTTGCGCCGGCCAAACAACGGAATATTGTCCATCGGGCCAGGTCGATAGAGCGACACGAGAGCAATAATATCACCAAAACCAGTCGGCTTGACCGCCGCAAGCGTGCGCCGCATGCCTTCGGATTCGAGTTGGAACACCCCTACGGTGTCCCCCGATTGCAGCAGACGATACACGTCCGCATCGTCCCACGCCAAAGTCGACAAATCGATGGTAATGCCGCGCCGCGTCAGCAAATCGGTCGCTTTGCGCAGCACCGACAGGGTTTTCAGGCCCAGAAAGTCGAATTTGACGAGACCAGCATCCTCGACATGCTTCATGTCGAACTGAGTCACCGGCATGTCCGAGCGCGGGTCGCGATAGAGCGGGACCAACTGCGCCAGCGGTCGGTCGCCAATCACAACGCCCGCCGCGTGGGTCGAACTGTTGCGCGGCAAGCCTTCCAGTTGCATCGCCAGATCGATCAGACGCCGCACCTCTGGATCGCGGTCATATTCGCGTTTCAACTCGACCACGCCATTCAGCGCGCGCGGCAGCGGCCATGGATCGGTAGGGTGGTTGGGCACCATCTTGCACAAGCGGTCGACCTGGCCATAACTCATTTGCAGGATGCGCCCGGTATCACGCAGCACCGCACGGGCCTTCAGTTTGCCGAAGGTGATGATTTGCGCCACGTGATCGTCGCCATATTTGGCCTGCACATAACGGATCACTTCGCCGCGTCGGGTTTCGCAGAAATCGATATCGAAGTCGGGCATGGACACGCGTTCGGGGTTCAAAAACCTCTCGAACAGCAGGCCAAGCCGGATCGGATCAAGATCGGTAATGGTCAGGGACCAGGCCACCAACGAACCAGCACCCGAACCACGCCCAGGCCCGACTGGAATTCCCTGATCCTTGGCCCATTTGATAAAATCAGCCACGATCAGAAAGTAACCGCCAAACCCCATGCGATTGATAATGCCGACTTCAAATTCCAACCGCGCGCGGTATTCGCATACTTCATCGTAGGCACCCGCGGCATTGAGTAACGGGTAATCGTCCCGCGCGGGTTCGTTATCGGGGCCAAGAGTCAGAAGTTGCGCCAGTTCCTCGTGGGTCTCGGGCGCGTAATAGGGCTCCATGCGGCGGACCAGCCCCATCCTGCTGTCTGCGGCACACATGCGCGCTTCGCCTTCCTGATCACCTGCAAGGCTGGGCAGGATCGGCGCGCGCCTGGGCGGCATCACCGCACAGCGTTGCGCCACGACCAGAGTATTCGCCAGCGCTTCGGGTATGTCCTTGAACAGCTCTTCCATGATCAGCGCAGGTTTGATCCACCATTCTTTCGAAGAGCGTGGCCGATCTGTGCTGTCGACATGGGTGGAACTGGCGATACACAGCATGGCGTCGTGCGCCGGATAAAACGTGCGTTCGGCAAAACTGGCCGGATTGGTAGCCACCAGCGGCCAATCGTGCGCATAGGCCAGATCGATCAGCGCCTCCTCCGCCCGCTCTTCCGCCGCTTCGCCGCGACGGCATAGCTCGATATAAAATCGTTCAGGAAACAAGCCGGCCAGCGTTCCGGCATAAGCCCCTGCCGCGCCCTGCTGGCCATCGGCGAGCAAGCGTGTCAACGCGCCTTCCCCGCCGCCGGAGAGACAGATCAGTCCTTCGGTACGCCCGATCAGATCATCAAGCTGGACATGGGCCGCAAATTCAAGAGGACGATCGAGATGCGCGCGGCTGACCAGATGGCACAAATTGTCATACCCAACCGCATCTTGGGCATAGAGCCCCAACCAGTCGATCGCCGGTGCCTGTTGCCCGGGCTGGGCCGCGCCGCCACGTTCGGGGCGGGCAACCGCCAGCATTGTGCCGATGATCGGCTGAACACCGAGATCCTTGCACGCCTTGGCAAAGGCGACCGAGCCGTAAAGCCCGTTGCGATCGGTGATCGCCACTGCCGGAAACCCGCGCTCCGCCGCGGTCTTGGCTATCGCCTTCGGGTCCACCGCGCCATCGAGCATGGTGTAGGACGAGAACACACGAAGCGGAACGAATGGGGCGTATGGCATCGCGATACTCTAGCGCTGCGAGCACCCTTGGCGAGAGGGCTGCGCATGACTTATCACCGATTGCGACGACTGCGTTAGAGCAGCGCAGCGATATCCTTGGCGATGTTCGCAGGCTTGTCTGTCGGGGCATAGCGGCGCACCACTTTACCGTTGCGACCGATCAGGAACTTGGTGAAGTTCCATTTGATGCCTTTGGTGCCGACAATTCCCGGCGCCTCCGTTTTCAGCCATTGGTACAGCGGCGTTGCGCCATCGCCGTTAACATCGATCTTGGCAAACAACGGAAAGCTCAATCCAAAATTGATCTTGCAAAAGCTTTCAATATCTTCCGCGCTACCCGGCTCCTGACCGCCAAACTGGTTGCAGGGAAATGCCAGCACCTCAAACCCGCGGCTGCCGTATTCGCGCCACAGCGCTTCCAG
>CAIPWG010000270.1 GCA_903868655.1 uncultured Sphingomonadales bacterium | reverse complement strand
AGTACCCAAATTAAAATTGACCTACATTTCTTATTCGCAACTACAGACCTTTTTGATGTGCCCGATGCATTACAAACTGCGCTATATCCTAAGCGTCCCCACACCTCCGTCATCTGCCTTAAGTTACGGCGTCAGCGTTCACAGTACTCTCCGTGATTTTTATCAGGCCATACTGTCCAAACAGGAAGTGCGCCCTTCTTTGATTTTAGAAATTCTAAAACAGGATTGGATCAGTCTCGGTTACGAAAACAAAACCCACGAGGCAAATTCTTACAAACAAGCAGAAATCATGCTTACAAATTTTGCCAAAATAACCTTAGCGGAAAAATCAGATACCTTGGCTGTTGAATTGCCCTTTAATTTTTGGTTGAAAAGGGGAGACAAGGGTTTACGCATAGGCGGCAGAATCGACCGGATCGAGTGAAATTCGTTCGGCCTGCGAAGATCTGTCAGCCCGAACCGAACAACAGGCTGCATCGTTGGAACGCACTGTCGCATCGATTTCAGAAGTCACCGCGAAAGTTCAGTCGACCGCGCAAACCACGGCCAGCGCACGCAGCGCAATGTCGGTGGCCCATGACGAGGCCGAGCAAAGCAGTGTGATCGTTCAGCGCGCGGTCGAGGCAATGGGTGGCATCGAAGCCTCTTCGCGCGAAATCAGCCAGATCATTTCGGTGATCGACGGGATAGCATTTCAGACCAATCTGCTGGCGCTCAACGCCGGGGTCGAGGCTGCGCGGGCCGGTGACGCCGGCAAAGGCTTTGCTGTGGTGGCCAATGAAGTTCGCGCGCTGGCCCAACGCAGCGCCGATGCTGCGAACGACATCAAAAAGCTGATCACCAGCAGCGCGCAACAGGTTTCAATCGGCGTTGAACTTGTCAGCGAAACAGGCAGCGCGCTGGGCAATATTGCCCAACGGATCACCGGTGTTCGCGATGCCATCGAAGACATCGCGATATCGGCCGAACAACAGGCCAACAGCCTGCATCAGATCAACAGCGCAGTGGCCGATGTCGACCGCATGACCCAACAAAACGCTTCAATGTCGGAAGAATGCACGGCGGCCGCATCCAGCCTTGCGTCAAGTGCGGGTGAGTTGCATCACACCATTCAGGATTTCACTTTCGATCACGCCAAAAAGTCGCCGGCCACGCCAGCTTTCAGCAGGCGGACAACCGCCATCGCGGCCTGATCGGTTTCAGGGCATTGCTTGCACCCGCGTGCCAGGCAATGCCCTGAACGGTCCTGAACGGTGTCGCAGCGCGTCGGGCGAACCGACATCGTGAAACCGCAGCAGTGGCAGAATGACGGCAAAGTCGCTCTTGCAAACAATCGCTTTTCCTTATCGCATCACAAGGGCAAACGGCAGCTTTCAGAACGACCGCCCAGGACACGGAATGTCCGGAATTGAGGGAGCCAGGCAGCCATGGCGCCAGAGGAAATCTTGATCTAACACACACGCCAGACCGCTTCGCCGGGTGGTCGCATCCAGACTATCGTCTGGTGAAGCGTGGATTTGCATGTGAACATGACATGGTCTTTTGCCATCGATCGGGGTGGTACGTTTACAGACATCGTGGCCGAGAGTTCCGATGGCCGGCAGCGCGTTGCAAAGCTGCTGTCGGTCAATCCCGGACACTATGACGACGCAGCGCTTGAAGGCATCCGCCGGATAATCGCCGCCGAAGGTGGCACCGTGGCCGAAGTCCGCATGGGCACCACGGTGGCCACCAATGCCTTGCTCGAACGCAAGGGCGAACGAACAGCGCTCATCACCACATGCGGATTTGCCGATGCCCTGCGGATTGGAAACCAGGCGCGACCCGACATTTTTGCGCGTCATATTATCCTGCCGACGATGCTGTATGCGCGCGCCGTCGAAATCAGCGAGCGGATCGCCAGCGACGGGGCAGTTCTGCGCGCGCTTGACGAAACGGCGGCTGCCACGATGCTCGCTGATCTGCGCTCCGACGGGTTCGATGCCCTGGCTATTGCCCTGATGCACGGCTGGGCCCACCCCTCCCATGAACGCCGCTTGATCGTGCTGGCTCAAGAGGCCGGCTTCAGGCAGATTTCGGCCAGCCACGAGGTAGCCCCGTTGATCCGCTTCGTACCCCGCGCGGGCACGACCGTGACTGACGCCTATCTTTCGCCGATCCTGCGCCGTCATGTTGACCGTATCGCCGACGGATTGGGCGATGCTTGCAAACTCAGTTTCATGCAATCGAACGGCGGGTTGACGTGTGCGCAGGCCTTTCGCGGAAAGGACGCGGTCCTGTCAGGCCCGGCAGGCGGGGTCATGGGCATGATCGCAGCCGGACAGTCGCAAGGTGAAGAGCGGCTGATCGGCTTCGATATGGGGGGAACATCGACCGACGTATCGCATTACGCGGGTCGGCTGGAATTGGCCGAGGAAAGCGTGGTGGCCGGCGTCGCCATCCGCGCACCGATGATGCAGGTTTACACCGTCGCAGCCGGCGGAGGGTCGATCTGCCGCTTCGACGGGATGCGGTTTCGGGTGGGGCCGGAATCCGCAGGCGCATGGCCCGGGCCAGCCTGTTATCGCAACGGCGGGCCCTTGACCGTCACAGACTGCAACCTCGTGCTCGGGCGCATTGATCCAGCGCATTTTCCCGCCGTCTTCGGCCCGTCCGGCGATCTGCCACTCGATCTCGTCGCAGCCCACAGCCGGCTTGACGACATTGCAAAAACGCTGCCCAAGCCCATGACGATCGAGGCCATCGCCCGCGGCTTTCTGGAAATTGCAGTCGACAACATGGCCGCAGCAATCCGGCGCATCTCGATTGCGCGCGGACACGACGTGACACGCTATACTTTGGTGTGTTTTGGCGGCGCAGGCGGACAACTCGCCTGCTCGGTTGCAGACGCGCTCGGCATGAAACAGATCCTCGTGCACCCGCTCGCAGGCCTGCTTTCCGCCTATGGCATCGGCCTTGCGGATGTAAAAGCCATTCGCGAAACCAGCTGGCGCCAGCCGCTTGACCAGCCATTCGACGCGGCGCTTGATAGTATGGTCGCTGCTGCACGCGCCGAGATTACCGCCCAGGGGTTTACGGATGATCGCATCATGATCAGCCGCCGCGCGCGCTTGCGCCTTGCCGGAAGCGACAGCACGATCGAGCTCAATCTGGCGAACCGCGAAACAATGACCGACGAGTTCCACCAGCTTCATCGTCAGCGGTTCGGCTATGCCGACACGGCGAGCGACATCATCGTGGAAGCAATCGTGGCCGAGGCAATCGGACAGACGCGGCGATCGATCGTACGCGCGCCAAAAACACGGGATGAAACAACGCTGCCGGGGCCCAAAGTGGTGCACGAAGTCGGCTCCACGACGGTCATCGACGAAGGCTGGATCGGCGCACGGCAAAACGATGGCGCGCTGGTTCTCACACGGACTGCACCGCGCATCCGACAACGCGCCGCAGGAACCGATGCCGATCCGGTCAGGCTCGAAATCTTCAACAACCTGTTCATGGCCATTGCCGAGGATATGGGCGCTACGCTTCAGGCGACGGCGAGTTCAGTCAACATCAAGGAACGGCTCGATTTTTCCTGTGCGTTGTTTGATCGGACCGGCGCGCTCATCGCCAATGCACCCCATATCCCGGTCCACCTTGGTTCAATGGGCGAAAGCATTCGCACAATCATTGCCGCGCGTGGGGATGCGCGCGATGGTCGCGGCATGGTTGCAGGCGACGCCTATCTGCTCAACAATCCGTATAGCGGCGGCACCCATTTGCCCGACATCACAATGATCGTTCCGGTGTTTTATAGCGATAGCACCAATCCCGACGCCTATGTTGCTGCGCGCGGGCATCATGCCGATGTTGGCGGCATTGCGCCCGGTTCAATGCCACCCGAAAGTCGCACAATCGGCGAAGAAGGGATTTTGCTCGACAACGCCTTGCTGGTCGATCGCGGACATTTCCGCGAGGCCGAATGTCGCGAATGGTTCGCGCAAGGCCCGTATCCTGCGCGCGACATCGACCGCAATATTGCTGATCTGAAGGCACAATTGGCGGCGTGTACGCGCGGGGTCGATCGATTGACCGCGGTGGCGCGCGAAGAAGGCGGTGCGATCGTCGACGCCTATATGGCGCACTGCATGGCCAATGCCGAAGAATCGGTACGACGCCTGATCGACCGGCTCGACGACGGCGCATTTTCCTGCACGATGGACAACGGTGCGGTTGTGCGGGTCAGTATCAAAATCGATCGACCGACGCGCAGTGCAACCTTCGATTTTACCGGAACCAGCATGCAACTGGCAGACAATTTCAACGCGCCAAAGGCAATCACACGCGCCGCGGCGCTTTATGTCGTGCGCACTCTGGTTGATGACGCCATACCGATGAACGATGGTTGCCTCAATCCGATCACGCTGATCGTTCCGGACGGATCGATGCTGTGCCCGCATTATCCCGCAGCGGTCGTCGCCGGTAATGTCGAGACCAGCCAGGTGGTGACCGACGCACTGTTTGCCGCGACCGGGCAACTCGCACCGAGCCAGGGCACGATGAACAATTTCACGTTCGGTGACGCCAATCGCCAATATTACGAGACCATCTGTGGCGGCTCTGGCGCCGGCCCCGACCATGATGGCACCGATGCGGTGCAAACCCACATGACCAACAGCCGCCTGACCGACCCTGAAATTCTTGAATCCCGGTTTCCGGTCAGAATCGAGCGCTTTGCCATTCGCCGGGGATCGGGCGGTGCTGGACTGCACAGTGGCGGCGATGGCGTCTCGCGCGAAATAACGTTTCTGGCACCGATGCAGGCCAACATTCTGGCCAACCGCCGCCGCGTGCCACCCGGCGGCATCTGTCACGGTGCCGATGCACTGCCGGGGATCAACCGGGTTGTCAGCAAGGATGGCACCATCGAAGACCTGCCGGCCTGCGCCACTGTTGCGATGCAAGCCGGTGATCGCTTCGTGATCGATACGCCGGGTGGTGGCGGGTATGGAGAAAAAGCGCGATGAACGGCTGGCCCATGCTCGGAATTGTTCTGGTGATCGCCGGCTTTGGCCTGCGCATCAACGCCATGCTGGTCGTAACCGGCTCTGCCCTCGTTACCGGCATGCTGGCGGGGATGGATCCGGTCAGGGTCATCGCCACCATCGGCAAAGCGTTCAATGATAACCGTATTGTCAGCGTCATGTGGATTGTTCTGCCTGTTATCGGCAGTCTGGAACGGTTTGGACTTCAGCAGCGTGCAGCCAGCCTGATTGGATCCATGAAGGGCGCAACGCTGGCTCGAATGCTGACTGCGTATCTGCTCTATCGCCAGGTGATTTCGGCGCTGGGCCTCCAAGCGACTGCCGGCCAGGTTTTGACGGTTCGTCCGCTTGTTGCGCCAATGGCGCTTGCCGCTGCTGAACGCGAATTCGGGCCGCTCGATGATGGCCGCGTCGACAAGGTCAAGGCCATGGCCGCAGCAACAGACAATATCGGCCTTTTCTTCGGCGAAGATATCTTCATTGCGATCGGCTCAATCGTGTTGATCCAGCAAACCTTGAAAACCTATGGTATCGATATTGCGCCGTTCGAATTGGCAGTGTGGGCCATCCCCAGCGCCATAGCCGCCTTTGGCGTGCATACAGTGCGCTTGCGGCGGTTCAGCGCCCGACTGCGCGGGGCGGCGCGGTGATCACCCTGGGTTGGATTTACGCGGTTGTGGGCAGCATGTTCGCAACTTTCGCGATCCTTGGCCTGGGTGACCGATCGCATCCCAACCGGTTTGGTACGGCTGCGTTCAGTGGGCTACTGGCGGTCAGCCTGCTGGCGGGCGACCGCATCGGCGACTTTGCCAATGGCGTGCTGGTACTCGGCCTTACCATACTGGGTGGTTTCAATCTGCTCGGCCGCAGCAACCACGCAACGACTTCGGTCGTCCAGCGTGAAGACATGGCAAGACGTCATGGCAATCGCCTGTTTTTGCCTGCGCTGATAATCCCGCTCACCGCGCTGTTGGGTACTCTGGCCACCAATTATACCCCGTTCGGGCAGGCTGGCTGGATCGAGCCGAAACGCGAAACATATGTGTTTCTGGTGGTCGGCGTCCTGCTTGCGCTTGCGGTCATTTTGATCTGGCTTCGGCCGCCCGCGCTTGCTCCGCTGCGTGAAGGCGGACGCCTGTTCGAAGCGATCGGTGCGGCGGCAGTCCTTCCGCAAATGCTGGCAGCACTCGGCGCGCTGTTTGCAACGGCTGGCATCGGCAAGATCATCGGCCATTTTTCAGGCTTGATCATTCCCGACAGCCCGTTCCTGGCAGTCCTCGTCTATGGCGTCGGGATGGTGGTGTTCACGATGATCATGGGCAACGCGTTCGCCGCATTCCCGGTTATGGCGGCCGCCATCGGCGTTCCCGTGCTGATCCAGCATCATCACGCCAATCCGGCCGTCATCGGAGCAGTCGGGATGCTGGCCGGGTTTTGCGGCACGTTGATGACGCCCATGGCCGCCAATTTCAATCTGGTGCCAGCGGCCGTGCTCCAACTCAGAGATCAACATGGCGTGATCAAAGCCCAATTTCCAACGGCGATAGTGCTGTTGATGATCAACATACTGGTGATGTGGTGGGGGGCATTTCTGTGATTCCGGGACCCGAAATTGCGACACGGTTTGCGCGGATTGCGCTTGGACATGTCGGCCGCGAATATCCGCACAAGCTCGATCATGTCCTGGTGTCTGACCACGACGCGTTGCCGCCGCGTGGCTTGCACCCGATCTTTTTCGGCAGTTTTGACTGGCATAGCTGCGTCCATGGCTGGTGGACATTGCTGACGATCAGACGGCTTTTTCCCGCCATCGGGCCTGCTGCGGAGATTGCCACGCTGGCCGATCTGCGTATGACGCCGGCCAATGGACGAGCCGAACGCGCCTATCTCGATCGCCCGCTGGCTGGGGGTTTTGAACGGCCCTATGGCTGGGCGTGGCTGCTGTATCTGCATCACGAAGCCTGCAAACATGGCGATCGCGCGTGGGCCACTTCGCTTGAACCGCTGGCCCGTGAATTTGCCGACCGGTTCATGGCCTATCTGTCAAAGCTCAGTTATCCGATAACGGTCGGAACCCATTTCAACACGGCATTTGCCTTGGTGCTTGCCCGCGAATGGTCGCAGGGTCGCAAACCGGAACTGACCCGGGCGATCGATCAATGGGCCCTGCGGACTTTCGCCGATGAAAGGGACTATCGCGGCTGGGAACCGGGTGGAGACGATTTCCTCTCACCCGCACTCACCGCCGCGCTGCTGCTCAGCCGGGTCATGGAACGGGAAAACTTCACCGCGTGGTTCGACGCGTTCCTTCCAGCCACCGCGCTGGCCCGTTTCGAACCGGCCGAAGTCTCCGATCGCAGCGATGGCAAGATTGCACATCTCGATGGTCTGAACCTCAGCCGCAGTTGGTGCCTGTTTGCGATTGCCGGCGCGCTTGACGGATCACCCAGCGTTGCCGCGCTGGAGGCCCAAGGGCAGCGCCATCTTGATGCAGGCTTTTCCCATATTGCCGGCGATTATGCGGGCGAGCACTGGTTGGCGACGTTTGCGCTGCTGGCCTTGTTGGAGGCCCCTGCCGGGCCAAGCCGCACGCACAATTTGCAATCGTGACAGGCAGATCATCAGGAGCGCCCACCCGCCGTCGTGTTTGGATCACCGGGCCCTGGTTTCAATCCTGCCCAGCCCTGCGCTTGGAGACCTTTGCCATACCTGCCCAATCGAGATCGCCTTCACCATGCGCCAGATTGTCCAGAAAGTTGTCACGCAGCACTCCGGCAAGGGGCATCGGCACATGCGCCGCTTCTCCAGCCGCCAGAGCCAGCCGCATATCCTTGAGACCCAGTGCAAGCTTGAAGCCCGCGGGCATGTAAGTTTCTGACGCAATCATCTTGCCGTAGTTCTGGTAAGCTGGCGCTGCAAAGACCGTCGAAAATGCCATCTCCAGGAATGCTGCGCGCTCAACACCGTGGCCTGCTGCGAGGGTAGCGGCCTCCCCCATTGTCCCGATGGCACTGGCAAGCATGAAGTTGACCCCCAGTTTGACCGCGTTGGCCTGCGATGGCCGGTCACCGAAGACCCAGGTCTTTTGCCCCATCACATCAAACAGCGGGGCTGCGATGGCGAGAGCGTCTGCCTCGCCTGCTGCCAAAATCTGGAGCAACCCCGCTTCAGCCACATTGACCCTGCCAAGGACTGGCGCCGCGATATAGGCCAGGCCTGCTTCTACGCAGCGTTCGGCCAGCGCGTCGGCCAATTCGACCGAAATCGT
>CAIPWG010000269.1 GCA_903868655.1 uncultured Sphingomonadales bacterium | reverse complement strand
TGGAAATAATTTCGCAGCGCCCGCGCCGGAGTCATCAAATCGTCGAAACCGCTGGTGATTTCGTCAATATTAAAGCGTTTCGCCTTGGCGCGGCTGACATAGCGCGGCAAACCGATCGAATCTGAAAACAACGACATGACACTCTCCTCGCGCTTTTGCCGTTGGTCAGTTTTTGGTGGGGAAGCAAGCAAAGCCCGACTGCTTCAGCTTTTTGCAGGCGGCCTGGGCTTCGTCGGCTTCAAGTCCGGCGAAACGGGCACGATAAAGCGTTTGATCGCCCTTCTGCACCTTTTCGGTGAAGGGGGAGGCGGAGGCCAAGGTGCCCTTCGATTCGGTTTTGGCGCGGGTCAGCAGAGCGGTGGCCTTGGTGACATCATCCGCCGCGCCGATCTGGATCATCCAGCCGGTATGGGCGGGCACGGCCGCTTCGGTTGCCGTCGCGGCAACTTTGGTGGTTTCTCCCTTGGCCAGTTCAGCCGGGCGCAGAACGGGGTGCGGCGCTATCGAGGCGGTCGGGCTGGGATCGGCATAGGCCGAGACATTTTTAGGCAAAGCGTTCGGGTTCACACCGGCGGGGCCCTGAACCCAGCGCAAGGTTGGCTGCGGCGGGGTGGGTGCCAGCGCGGCGATAGCCACCAGCGGACGCGCCTTGGTCGAGCCATCCAGTTGCTGTGGCTTCTTGAGCGAGGCGACCGCGACCGCCTTCACGTCCGGTAGCGGGGCTTTGGGCGTGGCGGAGATGAAGGCCGGGCGCGGTTTTGCGGCTTCCGAGGCGGCGAGCGCAGCGGCAACCATCGGCACCGGCTTGACCGGTGGCAAAGGTTTGGCAGGCGCGGCATTGGCAGAGGTTAGATTGACGGGCGCGCCATCTTCCTCATCAGAATTGTCGTCGGCCAGAACATGCGGCTTGGCGTTCGGGTTCAGCTTGACCGGATCGGCGCTGGCCACCTTGACCGGATCGGCCGAAGGCGTATCCGAAATGGCGACAGCGGTGCGGCGCACGGCACCGGAATCAATATTGTCTTCGATCAGGCCGGTCATGATGCGGTCACGTTCCGGACCGGAGCGACCGCCCAGCACGGCACCGACAACGAAATGGCCGTCACGATGCGCCGAGGTCAGCAGATTAAAGCCGGAGGCGTTGGTGAAGCCGGTCTTGATGCCGTCGACGCCTTCCACGCGGCCGAGCAGCTTGTTGTGATTGAGGATGGTCGCACCGGCATATTCAAAATGGTGCGTCGAGAAATAGCGGTAATATTTCGGGAAACGGTCCTGAATGGCGCGACCCAGCACGGTGAGGTCGCGGGCGGTGGTCACCTGGTCATTGTTGGGCAAGCCGGAGGCATTGCGATAGACGGTGCGTGACATGCCAAGCGAATGGGCCTTTTTGGTCATCATGTCGGCGAAGGACTCTTCGTCGCCGCCGATATTTTCGGCAATGGTCACGGCGACGTCATTGGCCGAACGGGTGACGACGGCCTTGATCGCGTCCTCGACGGAAATGGTGTCGCCCGGATCGAGGCCGAGTTTTGACGGTTGTTGCGCTGCACCATGAGCCGAGACTTTAAGCTGGCTCTCTAGATTAAACCGGCCCTTTTCCAGTTGCTCAAACAGCATGTAGAGCGTCATGACCTTGGTCAGCGAAGCGGGATGGCGCAGCTCGTTCTGGTTCTTGGCGTAAAGCACCTTGCCGGAATTGCCGTCCACCACCATCGCGGCAAAAGGCGGC
>CAIPWG010000268.1 GCA_903868655.1 uncultured Sphingomonadales bacterium | reverse complement strand
TGATCAAGGGTGTGGCGATCGAACGCGGGTATCTGGGTGTGTCGATCCAGCCGCTGTCAGATGATCTGGCCTCGTCACTGGGTCTGGCCAAACGCCGTGGCGAATTCGTACAATCGGTGGTTCCGGGTCAGGGCGCGGCCAAGGCCGGTATTCAGCCCGGTGACGTGGTGTTGAGCGTGGATGGCAAAGACGTCACGCCCGATTCCTCGCTGTCATACATCGTCGCCAATATCGCGCCCGGCAAACATGTGCCGATCGAACTGATCCGCAATGGTCAGCGGCTGACGGTCAGTGCGGTCGTCAACAAGCGTCCCAGCGAAGATGAGCTGGCAAAGCAGAACTTTGACCCCGAACAGGGCCAGGACGAAGACGGTCTGGGCCGCGGTGGCAAAGGCGCACACGACGGCGGTGTCGCATTGCAGCAGTCGCTCGGCCTGGGAGTGATTCCGGTCACGCCCCAAATCGCCCGCCAGTTGGGCATTTCCGAAGACGTCCACGGCGTGGTCATCACCGACGTCGACGAATCGAGCGATGCCGCTGCCAAGGGGCTGCAACGTCGTGACATCATTCTGTCGGCAAATTACAAGCCGGTGGCGACGCGCGCCGATCTTGATGCCGTGGTCAAGCAGGCCAAAGCTGATAACCGCGATGCCATTCTGCTGCGCATCCAGCGCAGTGGACAGCCGCCAATCTACTTCCCGGTCCGCATTCGCTGATCGCGCGCCCGGGCATGACAAAAAAGGGCGGCGTGGGGATAACCCACGCCGCCCTTTTGGTATGATAAACTGGCGCGCGTGCGCCAGCAGGACTGGCTGTCAGGCGCAAGATCAACCTTCTGCGCCGGGCAAAGCCTGTATCCGGATGCTGTCAATTGGTATGGGGCGGTGCCGTGCGCGGCTGCGAATTGGCGCGCTTGCCTGTGGCAGTGCCCGCTGGGCGTCCTGTGGCGCGATCGAGAAAATCGTCAGCGGCCGCAGCGCCATCATCCAGCACGGGCGCGGTATCGTCACGGTTGCGCGGGATCGCTTCTCCGCCTCCCGGAGCCGCCGGTTGATGGTTGGCGATGTTGCCGTTGGGATCGACGAAGAAATAGCTGTCGTTTTTGTTCTGCAACGTCTCGTCATCGGGTTCGAGCTGCTGCGTCGGCAATTTCAGGTCGGTTTGAAACTTTTCGGGCGGGCGTTTGGTCGTGGCGACGCGCATATAGGCGGCAAAGGCGCGCGCGGGTGCGGTGCCGCCTTGCAATCCTGGCACGGCTTTGGCGTCATCGCGGCCCATCCATACGCCAGTCGTAATGCCGCTTGAAAAGCCCAGAAACCAGCCATCCTTGTTGGATGTGGTGGTGCCGGTCTTGCCCGCGACCGGGCGGCCGATTTGCGCTGCGCGTCCGGTGCCAATGGCTACGGCGGTCTGCAACAAGTCGGTGATACCGGCGGCGACATAATCGGGCACCAATTGTTGGGGTGCGTCGGCGCGATGGCTGTACAACACTTCGCCTTCGGTCGTGGTGACTTTGCGAATGCCGTAAGGGGCCACCGACGCGCCTTTGGCAGACACTTCGGCAAAGGCGCGGACCATATCGACCATCCGGACTTCGCTGCTGCCCAGCACCATCGATGGCAAGGTGTTGATCGGGGTGGTGATGCCAAACCGACGCGCCATGTTGGCCACGGCGCCAAACCCGACTTCGTTGCCCAGTTGCGCGGCAACGGTGTTTTTGGAATAGGCAAAGGCGGTGCGAACATCGATTGGCCCGGCATATTTGCCGCCCGAATTGCGCGGGCTCCAGCCTTCGATGGTCACCGGTTCGTCAACCACTTTGTCGTCCGGTTTGTACCCGGCTTCGAGCGCTGCGAGATAGACGAACAGTTTCCAGGCCGAACCGGGCTGGCGCACGGCATTCGTCGCGCGGTTGTAATTTGACGTCACATAATCGGTGCCGCCGACCATCGCCAGCACAGCCCCGTCGCGATCGACGCTGACCAGCGCGCCTTGCGCATCCTTGGGCGCATTTGCCTGGATTGCTTCGGTCGCGGCGCGTTGCGCATCGGGATCCAGCGTGGTCCACACTTCGATCTGGCGATCGTTGTCGGGCAAAAGCTGGTCGAGCTGTGGCAGTACCCAGTCGGTGAAATAGCGTGCGGAGTTCTGTCCAGCTTCCTCGGCCAGTTTGACATCCCTGGGATGCGCAGCCTGTTCTTCGGCCGGGGTAATGGCGCCAGCTTCCTGCATGGTTTGCAAAACGACTTGAGCGCGCATGATGGCTGCTTTGGCATCGGCGGTAGGCGAATAGTGCGATGGCGCTTTGACCAAGCCGGCGATGATCGATGCTTCGGCGAGGCTCAGTTCTTCACCCGAATGGCCAAAAAACTTGCGTGCGGCAGAATCGACGCCATAGGCGCCGCCGCCGAAATAGACTTTGTTGAGATAAAGCTCGAGTATCTGATCTTTGCTGAACTTGGTCTCAAGCGCCAAGGCCAGCACGATCTCGCGGATTTTGCGGTCAAAGGTCCGATTCGAATTCAGAAACGTGTTACGTGCCAGCTGTTGCGTGATGGTCGAACCGCCCTGACGCCAGTGCCCTTTTTGCACGCGCACCACGATCGAACGCGCAATGCCGACGGGATCTACCCCCCAATGGTCGTGGAACCGGCGATCTTCGACCGAAGTCATGGCGTCTTGCATGACTTTGGGCATGCGACCGATCGGAATCCACTTGCCGTAGCTTGGCCCCAGTGTGACGATTTCCGAGCCGTCGGCGGCTCGCACCACGATCATTTGCCCGGTCTGGCTCGATTTCAGGCGCTCATAGTTCGGCAAAGAGCGCGCGGTGGCCAGTACCGCAGCCGTCAGCACGACCGCGCCAAGCGCCGCGATCGCAACGCTCCAGATCAGCAGTCCTTTGAGCAGACGGCCAAGCCAGCCGCCACTTGGGGGCTGCTCGCCTGCGGATTTGCGGCGACGGGAATTGTCCCTTCTGGCCATTGGTTCTGCTTCAATCCTTGCAACTGCGGCGCCCTTACGCGTCTTGGCGCGTCATGCATAGGCAAAGTGTAACCCCAGGTTAACCGTAAACCTGGCGCAACCCACGCAAAAGATGGCGAAAGAATGTACGCAATTGGCGCTGCGCTCAATCTTTCGGCGTAAAGTCGAGCGCGGCACTGTTCATGCAATAGCGCAATCCCGTGGGGGCCGGACCATCGGGAAAGACATG
>CAIPWG010000267.1 GCA_903868655.1 uncultured Sphingomonadales bacterium | reverse complement strand
TTCAAGATTTTGGCAAACGGCGCGAGGCAGTTGGTGGTGCACGATGCGTTGGACACGATCAGGTGTTCACCGCTCAGCTTGTCATGGTTGACACCATAAACCACCGTCAGGTCGACATTCTTGGCTGGCGCCGAAATCAGCACGCGCTTGGCACCGGCATCGAGATGCTTCTGACCACCTTCGCGGTCGGCGAAAAAGCCGGTACATTCCAGTGCGATGTCGATGCCATCAGCCGCATGCGGCAGCTTGGCCGGATCGCGCTCCGCAGTTACCTTGATACGCTTGCCATCGATGATCAGATCGTTGCCGTCGACTTCGACCGTCCCATGATAGGGGCCATGCACGCTGTCGCGTTGAAACAGCCGTGCATTGGCCAGCGTGCTGCCGAGATCATTGATCGCCACCAGCTCGAGCCCGCAATCGGGGCGCTCGAGAATGGCGCGTGCAACATTGCGGCCGATACGTCCGAAACCGTTGATTGCGACTTTGGTCGCCATGGTCAAATCTCCTGTTAAACCGCTTGTATTTGGCTAAGTATTTGCGGCACGATCTTTGCAGCAGTCAGCCCGAAGTGATCATAGAGTATATCCGCAGGGGCCGAAGCGCCAAAGCTGTCGATACCGATGGTCAGCCCGTCGCAAACGTATTTCTGCCAACCTGTGGTCACACCAGCTTCGATCGAGACCTTCAGCACAGCGGCGGGCAGGATTTCTGCGCGATAAGCCTGGGGCTGTGCATCGAACAGTTCCCAACTTGGCATTGATACGACATCCGCGCCCACGCCTTGCGCTTCGAGCGCGGCCGCGGTCTGCACGGCGATTTCGACTTCGGAACCCGTGGCGATCAACACGACCCGGCGCGTTGCAGTAGCCGCAATCAAACGGTAGGCCCCCTTGGCGCTCTGGTTGCCAGCACCGGCCAAGCGCAGTTGTGGCAGGTTTTGACGCGACAACGCCAGCACCGACGGGGTGTGCGGGCTGGCAAGAGCGATCTGCCAGCATTCCGCGGTTTCGATAATATCGGCCGGGCGGAACACCTGCAGGTTGGGGATCAGGCGCAGGCTCATCACATGTTCGATCGGCTGGTGCGTCGGCCCGTCTTCGCCAAGCCCGATCGAATCGTGGGTCATCACGTAAATTGCGCGCGCATGTTGCAGGGCAGACAAGCGGATCGCGTTACGGCAATAGTCCGAGAACACCAGGAAGGTGCCGCCATACGGGATCACGCCACCATGCAGCGACGCACCATTCATCGCTGCCGCCATGCCGAATTCGCGAATGCCGTAATGGACGTGGCGCCCGCCATAGGCCTGCTGACCAAACGACGGGGTTGCCGCCACTTTGGTCAGGTTTGATCCGGTCAGGTCCGCTGACCCGCCAAACAATTCGGGCACGATGGGTGCCAACACATCAAGCGCCAATTCCGAGGCCTTGCGCGTTGCCACTTTGCGCGGGTTTTCCAGCCATGAGGCGAAGGCCGCATCGGCGGCGTCCAGCTCGGGCAGAGTACCCGCCAT
>CAIPWG010000266.1 GCA_903868655.1 uncultured Sphingomonadales bacterium | reverse complement strand
CGCCTGTTCGAGAAGATCTGCCTCGAAGGATTCCAGGCCGGCTTGAGCTGGCTCACGATCCTGCGCAAGCGCGAGGCATTTCGCGCTGCGTTCGCGAATTTCGACGTCACCCGCGTCGCCCTTTTCACCGCCCGCGATGTCGAGCGCCTGCTGGGCAACGCCGCCATTGTCCGCCATCGCGGCAAGATCGAATCGGCCATCAACAATGCGCAAAGGGCGGGGGAACTCGCTGCGGAATTCGGCTCGCTTGCCGCCTATTTCTGGCGGTGGGAACCCGGCCCGGCGTCCCGACCCGCGAAACTCACGCGCGACGCGCTGGCGAAGATGAGCACATCGGCCGAAGCGATGGCGCTGTCGTTTATCGCGCCGTTGATTGCGCTGTTTCTGGCCGCCGCATTTTTGGGGGAAACGATCGATCGGCGCGCAGTGCTGGGATCGGTACTGGCGCTGGGCGGGGTCGGGTTGATCGCCGTTGGCAAATTTGGCGGATCATACACGCCGGCCGCCGTACACGGGATGATGGCCATTCTGGCGTCGGCGGTACTCTATGCAATTAATCTGGTTGTGCAGCGTCGGCAGGCGCAAGTGGCCGGACCCGTTGAAATCGCGTTCTTTCAAAACCTGTTCATCAGCGCGCTGTTTGCGCCGGGGGCCTGGTGGCTGGCATCGATACCCACTGGGGGCCAGACGCTGTTGGTGGGTGCCGGCGCGGTGCTGGCGGTCGTGTCGCTGATGCTGATTGGCTGGGCTTATGCACGGGCGGAGGCGCAAGTGTTGGTGCCGCTGGAATATACGGCGTTTATCTGGGCGGCCCTGGTCGGCTGGGTGATGTTCAACGAAGCGGTGACCCTGCGCACGCTGGCAGGGGTCATGCTGATTGTCGCCGGCTGTCTGCTGGCCGTTGCCACGCGGCGTGACAACGGTCAGCCCAATCCAGCTTAAAAACCCAAAGCCGCTTGGATTTGTGCGATGGCAGCGCCCGCGGTGAGCGCCGCCGACAATGCCAGCACAATGATCAACAGCGAATGATCCGCGATCGGTGTCGGTTGCGCAGGCATCGTAAGCGGGGTTGGCGACCGGGGGAATTTCATCGCGTTTCTCCTGTGGGACGGCGTTCGGACGCAAAGTCTATGGCGGGGGGGATTACGGCTTTCGTGCTGCGGGCAACGGGGATGAACCTAAGTATCTGCCCAATAGCCACTGATTAATTGCAAATGCGACGCATTAAGCTGTTTCGACCGCACAGATCGCAGTCCCTTGCGCAAAAACCCGCAATCTTAGCGCTTCGCCACCCTTGACGTGGCTTATGCAAACGCGCATCGGGCGAACCGCTTCGCAAGGCATGTCCTGTCTCGCGCTTCGGCTTTTCCCGATTTCGGGTTGTGCCGGGTCCCCGGGCGGTGCAGCAGATATGCAGCCACTATAAGGGAATCCGCATCGCCATGACCCAAGTCGGACAGGACACGCTCGGCACCCGCAGCACGCTTACCGTCGCAGGCAAGACTTTCGCCTACTATTCGCTATCGAAGGCAGCGGCCAAGTTTGGCGATATCTCGCGTCTGCCGTTTTCGATGAAAGTGCTGCTGGAAAATCTGCTGCGCTTCGAAGATGGTGGCTTTACGGTCTCCACCGACGATGTGAAGGCGCTGATCGATTGGCAGAGCAGCCCCGTCGAATCGCAGAATGAAATCCAGTACCGCCCTGCACGCGTGCTGTTGCAGGATTTCACCGGCGTGCCGTGCGTGGTCGATCTGGCCGCGATGCGCGATGCGATTGCGAAACTGGGTGGCGACACCAGCAAGATCAACCCGCTGGTCCCGGTCAATCTGGTGATCGACCACTCGGTGATGGTCGATGAATTCGGCACCCCGCAGGCATTCGATCAGAATGTCGAGATCGAATATCATCGTAATCTTGAACGCTATGACTTCCTCAAATGGGGATCGAAGAGCCTCAACAATTTTTATGCCGTGCCCCCGGGCACCGGCATCTGCCACCAGGTCAATCTGGAAAATATCGCGCAGGCGGTGTGGACCAGCACGGATCAGGATGGTGTTGCAGTGGCGTATCCCGACACGTGCGTCGGTACCGATAGCCACACCACCATGGTCAACGGCCTGGGTGTACTGGGTTGGGGTGTTGGCGGGATCGAGGCCGAGGCCGCGATGTTGGGTCAGCCGGTGTCGATGCTGATCCCCGAAGTGGTCGGCTTCAAGTTCGTCGGCGAGCTGAAGGAGGGCGTGACCGCGACCGATCTGGTGCTGACTGCCACCAATCTGCTGCGCAAGCATGGCGTCGTTGGCCGCTTTGTCGAATACTATGGTCCCGGCCTGTCCGGGCTGACGCTGGCCGATCGCGCCACGCTCGCCAATATGGCGCCCGAATATGGTGCAACTTGCGGCTTTTTCGGGATTGATGACAAAACGCTCGACTATCTGCGTCTGACCGGTCGCGAAGAAGACCAGATTGCGCTGGTCGAAGCCTATGCCAAAGAACAGGGTTTCTGGATCGATCCTTCGATTGAACCGATTTTCTCTTCGACACTCGAACTCGATCTGTCGACCGTGGTGCCGTCGCTCGCGGGTCCAAAGCGTCCGCAGGACAAGGTGACGCTGCCCGATGTCGATGACGTGTTCAACAAGGATCTGGGCGAGCTTTACAAGAAGAGCCAGACTCGTGTCGCCGTAGAGGGCAAGAGCCATGACATCGGCGACGGTGACGTGGTGATCGCCGCGATCACCAGCTGCACCAACACGTCGAACCCGGGCGTGCTGATCGCTGCTGGCCTCGTCGCGAAAAAGGCCGATGAATTCGGTTTGAAGCCAAAGCCATGGGTCAAGACTTCGCTGGCGCCTGGGTCACAAGTGGTAACAGATTACCTGATCAAGGCCGGTTTGCAGAGCCATCTCGACAATATCGGGTTCAACCTGGTCGGCTATGGCTGCACGACCTGCATCGGCAACTCGGGTCCGCTGGCCGAACCGATCAGCAAGGCGATCAACGAACATGGTATCGTCGCGGCCTCGGTCATCTCGGGCAACCGCAACTTTGAAGGCCGTGTCAGCCCCGATGTACGCGCCAATTTTCTGGCCAGCCCGCCGCTGGTCGTGGCTTATGCGTTGAAGGGCACAGTGATCGAGGATTTCACCACGACCCCGATCGGTACGAGCAAGGATGGTGTTGATGTCTATTTGAAAGACATCTGGCCAACCAATGCCGAAGTGGCGACCGTGATGGCCGGGGCGCTTGATCGTGCAATGTTCCAGGCGCGCTATGCCGATGTGTACAAGGGCGACAAGCACTGGCAGGCGATCAATGTCACGGGTTCGGAAACCTATCAGTGGCGTGCAGGCTCAACGTATGTTGCCAATCCGCCTTATTTCGACGGGTTGACCATGACGCCCGAAGCAGTGAGCGACATCATCGAGGCCAAGCCTTTGCTGATCCTGGGCGATTCAATCACCACCGACCACATCAGCCCCGCCGGCAATATCAAGGCCGACAGCCCGGCTGGCGCATGGCTGCTTGAGCATCAGGTCGCCAAGGCCGATTTCAACTCGTACGGCGCGCGTCGTGGCCACCACGACGTGATGATGCGCGGCACTTTTGCCAATATCCGCATCAAGAATGAAATCGTTCCCGGCACCGAAGGCGGCCTTTCGCGCTATGGCGAAGAAGTCGGATCGGTCTATGACGTGGCGATGAAGCACAAGGCCGATGGTGTGCCCACCGTGGTTGTCGCGGGCAAGGAATATGGCACAGGCTCTTCGCGCGACTGGGCTGCCAAGGGTACCAAGCTGCTGGGCGTGCGCACGGTGATTGTGGAAAGCTTTGAACGCATCCACCGGTCAAACCTGGTCGGAATGGGCGTGCTGCCGTTGCAGTTCAAGAATGGCGATACGCGCCAGACTTTGGGCCTTACCGGCGACGACACGTTCACAATTACCGGCGTGGCCAGCCTGAAACCGCGGCAGGATGTCGAAGTGGTGGTGACCCGCAAGGATGGCAGCAGCTTCAGCTTCACCGCGCTGTGCCGGATCGATACCGCCAACGAAATCGAATACTTCAACAACGGCGGTATCCTGCAATACGTGTTGCGCAAGCTGGCCGCCTGAGCCGGCCCGGGTCTGTCATGTCATGAAAAAAGGGCAGTGCCGTGCGGCGCTGCCCTTTTTTTGTTGCAACTCCGGATGGTCGAAAGCGCTGGTGGCTATCCTCATAAAATAAGGGCGGCCCTCCGGTTCGAGAGGGTCGCCCTTATTTCCGAACCGCCCGCTGGAGTCGGGCGTATCTCAAAAATCAGGCCCTTGCAGGGGCCCTGCCGCGGCGCTGTCGGATCACTAGCGCTGCGGCGCCCATGCCGAACAGGATCACCATCGAAGGCTCGGGCACATCGGTCTGGCCACCGTTCGAAGTTGTTGTGGTTGTGCCATTTGAGCTCGTGCTGGTGCCGCCGTTGCTGGTGACATTGCCCGACGACGACGTGCTGCCATTGCTGGTGACATTGCCCGACGACGACGTGCTGCCATTGCTGGTGACATTGCCCGATGAGGACGTGCTGCCGTTGCTGGTGACATTGCCCGACGAGGACGTGCTGCCGTTGCTGGTGACATTGCCCGATGAGGACGTGCTGCCGTTGCTGGTGACATTGCCCGACGAGGACGTGCTGCCGCTGCTGGTAACGTTGCCCGATGACGACGAACTGCTGGTGACATTGCCCGAGGATGAGGAACTGGTCGAAACATTACCCGACGAGGACGAGCTCGTGCTTACGTTCCCGGACGATGATGAGCTTGTGCTGACATTGCCTGACGACGAGCTTGAACCGCCTGAGGTGGATGTCGATGAAGAACCGCCGCTGGTCGACGTGCTGCTGGACCCGCCCGAAGTCGACGATGAACCGCCTGAGGTCGACGTAGACGACGATCCACCCGAGGTTGATGTCGATCCACCTGACGTAGAGGTTGATCCACCAGAGGTCGAAGTCGAACCGCCCGAAGTCGAAGTGGAGCCGCCGTTGGACGATACATTGCCACCCGAACTCGATGTAGATCCGGTGGTGGTGGACGATACGACGATATTGCCGCCGCTGCTGCCACCGCCGCCAAAGAAACCGCCAAAGAAGCCGCCGCCAAAACCACCGCCATAACCGCCGCCGCCAACCACGACCGGGCTGCTGCCGCCACCGCTGCTGCCAGTTGCGATCTGCGGAGGCGCGGGGGGCATATAAGGGACCGGCATCATGGCCATCTGTTGCGGCGCTTCACACGACCGGGTGATCGTGGTGCGCACAATGCGCCGGGCATGGTGCGGGGCATGGGCCATTGGCACAGCGCGGCGGGCGACGTGGACGATCTTGGCGTGCTTGACCTTGATCGGCTTGACGTGATGGAGCTCTGCCGCCGAAGGCGCTTCGGACATGTGTACCGCGCCGCCGCCGAGCGCAGCGCTGCCGGCTGCTACGGCTGCCAGTTTTGCCAATGCCATACGAACCGACATGATTGCTGCCTTATCTTCCAGTCACGCCACAGATCCCCAGAGTAAACCGGGTCTCATGACAAACGGGACACCTGTCCCTCCAACACCAAACGCAGATACCGATGCTCAGGGCAACGGCATTAACCGCGTTTAAGCGATTCTATCGGGACGATACACCTGTTGGCTGTCCGAACGGTTAACTTTGTCCCGAAACGAGACCGATTCTGGGAAATCGGTTACTGTTCGTGGCCTCACGTTGGTTGGAATTCCGACGAATCATGATTCGGCGTCGAACAGTCCGTTCTGCACGGCGCCCTGCTGGGGGACGGGTAACCCCAGGTGATGCCAGGCCCGATCATTGAGGCAGCGCCCGCGCGCCGTGCGCGCAACCAGGCCGAGTTGGATCAGGTAAGGCTCGATAACTTCTTCAATCGTATCGCGGGGTTCGGACAGGCCGGCTGCCAAAGTTTCGACCCCGACCGGGCCACCTTTGTAGATGTCTGCAATCATCAACAGATAGCGACGATCCTGCAAATCGAGCCCGATTGAATCGACTTCAAGCCGGGTGAGTGCCGAATCCGCGAGAGTCTGGCTGATCGTTTCATGGCCTGCCACTTGGGCAAAATCGCGCACCCGGCGCAGCAATCGCCCCGCTACGCGTGGAGTGCCGCGCGCACGACGGGCAATTTCGCGCGCACCTTCGGGATGGATGCCGATTCCCATCAAAAGTGGCGCCGAGGGTTACCACACGTTCCAGTTCGGGCACCGAATAGAACTGCAACCGCACCGGAATACCGAACCGGTCGCGTAACGGGGTCTGCAACAGCCCTTGCCGGGTGGTGGCACCGATCAGTGTGAACGGTGGCAGGTCGATCCGAACCGACCGCGCCGAGGGACCTTCGCCAATGATCAGATCGAGCGCGCGGTCTTCCATCGCGGGGTATAGCACTTCTTCGACTTGCGGATTGAGCCGATGGATTTCGTCGATGAACAGCACATCGCCCGATTCCAGATTGGTCAAAAGTGTCGCCAGATCGCCGGCTTTGGCAATGACTGGTCCCGATGTGGCGCGGAAATTTACGCCAAGCTCGCGCGCGATGATCTGCGCCAGCGTGGTTTTGCCAAGGCCGGGCGGGCCAAAGAACAGGACATGGTCCATCGCTTCGTGCCGCGCCTTTGCGCTGGCGATAAACACTTTCAGATTTTCCCGTGCAGTTTCCTGCCCGACGAATTCGGCCAGTGTCTTGGGGCGCATTGCGGCGTCGGCATCTTCGATTTGCGCATGGGCGGACAAAAGCGGGTTATCGGTCATGCCGTCGCCCGCTTCAGCGCATTGCGCACCACATCGCCCAATGCGGCATCTTCGCCCAGTTGTTCGAGTGCTGCGGTCACTGCCGTCGCCGCGACAGCCGGTCTGAAGCCAAGGTTCTGCAAAGCTGAAACCGCGTCGCCGCTGATCGATCCAGGCGGCGGGGAAACAGTTTCGGCGGTGATGCCAATGCCTCCGGTCAGCCCGGCCAGACCGCCGGCCTTGTCCTTCAATTCGTTGACAATGCGCGTGGCAAGTTTGGGGCCGACGCCATTGGCACGCGCCACCATCGCGGCATCGCCGCCGGCGCAGGCGCGCTGCAATTCATCCACGGTCAGGGCCGACAGAATGGCCAGCGCGACTTTGGAACCTACGCCCTGCACCACGGTCAAAAGGCGAAACCACGCACGTTCGCCCGCGCTGGCAAAACCGATCAGCCGCATGTCGCTTTCGCTGACTTGCAGTTCGGTATGGACCACCACAGCATCACCGCGGTTACCGAGGTGCGCCAAAGTCCGTGCCGAGGCCTGCACCTGATAGCCGACGCCACCGACGTCGATCACCGCCCAGTCGGGGCCGCTGTCATCCAGGATGCCGGTAAGCTTTGCGATCATGGTTTGTTCTCTAACCGCGAACCCGCAGGAGTGCCAGCCCGTTCCGCGTGCATCACCCCAGCAACGCGCTCAGCACGCCGAGCTGGAACGACCCGCCGAGAAATGCGTTCATCCCCATGAAAACGCCGAACGCGGCAAAACCCCAGGCTGCCCACAACAGTGCAACGGTTTCCATCAGGGCTGCGACCGCTGCCAGCGAGATCGCGGTGGCAACGCCGGCATCGGCCGCGTTGAATTGATCATGATGGAACCGCAACCGGTCATAATCCGCCTCTTGCGCCTCGGCTTTTGCCGACAGCACCGGGGTCTGCACCTTGTATTTGGCAATGTCGGCGTCAAGCTTGGCCAGTTCGGCGGTGGCTTTGCCCGGAGGCGCCAGGACCTGCAATTGCAGCCGCGCGTTTTCGGCCAGATGCTGCTTTGTCTTGTTCGCCTGATATTCGTTCCAGGTGTCGATGGCGTGCGCTTCGCTGCGTTCCATCGCCTGAACCGTGTTTTCATCCTTGATGTGGCATAATCCGATAAACACCGACAAGACGACCACGGTGATCGCGATGCGCCGGTTTAGTGCCTTGTCCTTCGCTTCAGCGGTGACTTCGAGTTCCATGCGATCGCTCTTTCTCTGTCAGCGGTGGCTGCCCAGCATATTGGCATGTGTAATGGCCACGGCAAGCGCGTCAGCCGCGTCTTCACCGGCCAGCCGAACCCCGGGCAACAGCACCTTGAGCATCGCCTGAACCTGGTTCTTGGCCGCGCCGCCGGTGCCTACCAACGCTTTTTTGACCACTTTCGAAGGATATTCCGCCACCGGCATGCCGGCGCGTGCCAAGGCGACCATCGCGACGCCACGTGCCTGCCCCAGCTTGAGCGTCGACTGCGGATTGACGTTCACGAACACTTCTTCGACCGCGCCCGAATCTGGACGGTGCGTCAGGATCACATCGGTCAGCACCGCGTCGAGTTCGACCAGCCGTTCGGCCATCGAAAGCGTGGTATCGGTGCGAATCTGGCCATTGGCGACATGGCTCAACCGGCTGCCCGCTTTGGCAATGACGCCCCAGCCGGTACAAGTCAGGCCGGGGTCTATGCCGATGATGATCATGATGCGGGCGGTTAGCCCAGTTTTTCCATCACATCGTCGGGGATGTCATAGTTACCCCAGACGGTCTGCACATCGTCGTCATCGTCGAGCGTGTCGATGAGCTTTAACAGTGTCGCTGCGGTGTCCGCGTCGACCGTGGTCTTGAGCGACGGGCGCCACGCCAGTTTCACGCCTTCGGCTTCGCCCAGGACTTTTTCCAGTTCGCGCGCGACCGGGTGCAGATTTTCAATGCCCACCCAGATCTGGTGCTGATCGTCATCGCTTTCGACATCTTCGGCACCGGCTTCGATTGCGGCTTCGAGTACTTTGTCCTCATCGCCCGCTTTGCCGGGGTATTCGATCAGGCCCAGCCGTTCAAAGCCATGGCTGACAGCGCCCGATGCACCAAGGTTTCCGCCGTTTTTTGAAAAAGCGGTGCGCACATTGGTGGCGGTGCGGTTGCGGTTGTCGGTCAGCGCTTCGACGATGATCGCAACACCACCGGGGCCATAGCCTTCGTAGCGGACTTCTTCGTAGTTATCGCCATCGCCCTTCGACGCCTTGTCGACCGCGCGCTGAATATTGTCCTTGGGCATCGATTGTGCCTTGGCCGCGTTGATCGCGGCGCGCAGGCGTGGGTTCATGTCCGGGTCGGGCATGCCCATCTTGGCTGCGACGGTAATTTCGCGCGACAGCTTGGAAAACATCGCCGAACGCTTTTTGTCCTGCGCGCCCTTGCGGTGCATGATGTTCTTGAATTTGGAATGGCCTGCCATGGTCGTGCTTCTTGCTTGTCGCCTCTGGGCGCGTCTGTTGCGCGGAATGCGGCGGCACTAGCGCGTTGCGTGGGCCGGGGCAATGTCTGCGCGCGCAAACCCGGCCTTAACCCGGTTTGTGGCAAGCCTCGGCTCATGCTTCGCCCCACGCTGTTCGATTTTCGTGATTTTCTGCGCGCGCCGCAGCTGCTGACGCCGGCCCCGCTGCGCGAGGGCGGCTGGCGCTGGGCCATCATGCTGGGCACATATTGTATCGGGCTGATCCTTATCGGCGCCGGTTTGGCGCTGTGGCAGCACGCGTTCCATCTGCCGGCAGCAGAGGCATTCAATGGTTTTACGGTGCCCATGCTCGTGACCATCGTCGTGCTGGCAGCGCCCTTGGCTGAAGAAGTGCTGTTTCGCGGCTGGCTCACCGGGCGACCGCGTGCGTTGTGGCTGCTCGCCATGGCTGTCATTGCAGCAGGGCTGTTGCGGGCCGTTG
>CAIPWG010000265.1 GCA_903868655.1 uncultured Sphingomonadales bacterium | reverse complement strand
GCGGCAAGCCGATCGTGCCTGCCGACTGGTTTGCTCAAGCGACCGTGAAACAAAAAGATATTGGCGAGCCCGGCCATGGCTATGGTTTCCAATGGTGGACATTCGACAATGGCGCCGTCGCCGCGCGCGGCATTTTTGGCCAGAGCATTTTCATCGATCGCAAACGTCATCTGGTTATCGCGATCAATGCTGATTACGCCCGCGCCGATACCGGCCCCGAATTTCCGGCACGCGAGGCGTTTGAACATCAGGTGCAGGCGCTGATCGACGCCGGGCAATAACGGCCCGAAGGGCAGGTTGTTGATCGCGTTGGCTGCGCGCAGGAGCGATTGCGATGACCACAGGCCCCGTTCTCGTTCCGCTGCTTGGCGACCAACTCAGCCCCGCGCTTTCCAGCCTGGCCGATCGAAGCCCCGACGACACGGTCGTGCTGATGATGGAAGTGGCGGACGAGACGACTTACGTGCGCCATCACCAGGCCAAGATCACGCTGATCCTGTCAGCCATGCGCCATTTTGCCGCCGAATTGCGCGCAGCGGGCTGGACAGTCGATTACATAGCGTTGGACGATCCGGCCAATAGCGGCAGTTTCAGCGGCGAAGTACAACGCGCTGCACAACGTCATGGCGCGCGCGGCGTTCAGGTGACCGAGCCCGGTGAATGGCGTGTGCGGCAAATGATCGATGGCTGGGCCGATCTGACCGGCTTGCGCGTGCGGGTGCTGGCCGATACCCGCTTTGTCTGCCCGTTGCCCGAATTCATGGAATGGGCAGAAGCGCGTCGCGAATTGCGCATGGAATGGTTTTACCGCGAGATGCGGCGCAAAACCGGGCTGTTGATGCAGGGTGACAAGCCCGAAGGTGGGCGCTGGAATTTTGATGCAGACAACCGCTCCGGCCCCGAGGCAGGTTTGACGCCCCCTGCCCCGCTGACATTTGCACCCGATGCGATCACCAACGATGTGATCGCGCTGGTTCGCGCCCGGTTCGGCAACCATTTCGGCAGCGTCGACACGTTCGGCTGGCCGGTCACGCGTATCGATGCCATGCGCCTGGTCGATCATTTCATCGCCACGCGCCTCGCCGATTTCGGGCGGTGGCAGGATGCGATGCTGGCCGACCATGACACGATGTTCCACGCGCTGATTGCGCCCGCGCTCAATCTGGGGCTGCTCGATCCCATCGACATCTGCCGCAAGGTCGAGGCCGCCTATCACGCTGGCGAAGCACCGCTGGCCGCTGCCGAAGGGTTCATCCGACAAGTTATCGGCTGGCGTGAATATATCCGGGGCATGTACTGGCTGACGATGCCCGATCTGGCGACAGCCAACGCGCTCGATGCCACAAGGCCGCTGCCCGATTTCTGGTGGACCGGGGAAACACCGATGCGGTGCATTGCCCAGACCGTGCGCGCGACGCGCGAAAATGCCTATGCGCACCATATTCAACGGCTGATGATCATGGGCAATTTTGCGCTGATCGCGGGGCTTGCACCGACCGAAGTCGCGGCATGGTTTCTGGCAGTCTATGCCGATGCTTACGAATGGGTCGAATTGCCCAATGTTGCGGGCATGGCGTTGCATGCCGATGGCGGGCGACTGGCATCAAAGCCTTATGCCGCGAGCGGCGCCTATATCGCACGGATGAGCGATTATTGCCGGGGCTGCCGCTATGACGTGAAGAAAAAGACCGGGCCCGATGCCTGCCCGTTCAATGCGCTGTATTGG
>CAIPWG010000264.1 GCA_903868655.1 uncultured Sphingomonadales bacterium | reverse complement strand
GTTCCCGTGCCCGTAACGGGGATCGGTCGCGTCGCATTCATTTTCGAGCCTCACAGATAACGGTGCCCAGTGCGGGCAATTCAAGTCGAACCGTGCCAGGCGCATTTGTGGCCGCGGGGCAAGTGCCGGTTAACGCGACAAGATGCTTTGTATCACTATTCACTTCGATCTGTGCAGTAATCGGCGTGATCGCGGTATTGAAAGCAACGACGACTTCGTGGCCATCGTCGGGGTCGATGCGTGATACTGCGAAGAGGCCCGGCGTGGTGGATCGCGCGCGCACGATTTGTTGCCCTCTGCGCAGCGCCGGAGTGGCACTGCGGATACGCGCCATTTCCGCAATGCTGCGAAACAGCGGGTGATCGGCGCCGAAATGGGGTATCGCCGTGGTCGACGACGACCCGATCAGGCGTTCGGCATTGTAACGCGCAACTTTAGACCCGAACTGGTCTTCGCGGGCGGCCTGATCATCACCATCCGATGGAAAGCCCTGTTCGTCGCCGGCATAGACCGAAGGCACGCCGCGTAACCCGAACATCATCGCATTGGCGAGTGTGACCCGGGCCAGCACCTCGGCATCGCTTGCTTGCGGCAGTGCTTTGCGCACAAACCAACCGATCCGGCCATTGTCATGGTTTGATACAAAGGTCACCAGATCGCGCGCGCCAGTTTCGCCACCGGCATACAATGGGTCGATCGCAAACAGGTCTTCCAACTGGTCTGTTCCGGTTTTGCCGCTGACGACGTCGATTACGTGAAAGCGAAACCCGAAATCGAGTGTCGCCGGGTAATCGGCAACATGGGTGAACCGTGCCTGATAGACGGCATTGTCGGGCCCACCGCCAACTTCGCCAAAAATGGCAAAATTGGGCAGGCCTTCGGCACGTGCGACATCGCGGATGGCGGGGATGAAGGCGCGCCAAAAGGTCGGATCGACATGCTTCGCCGTATCGATGCGGAAGCCATCGACATGGTACTGCCGCACCCAGTCGGAATAAATATCGATCATTCCCCTGATTACGCGGGGGTTCTCGGTCATTACATCATCCAGCCCGCCAAAGTCGCCCATCGTTGAGCTTTCCCCGGCATAAGTTGAATTGCCACGGTTATGATAAAGCAGCGGGTCGTTGAGCCAATCGGGCACTTTGACATGCGCGTCTGTCGCGTCGATCATGGGCGTATACGCAAAATCAGGCCTCAGCAGATGCGCGAAATTATCGTGTGTGCCCACGCCATCGCCCAGAAAGCCGGGATTGATCGGTGCGCCGTTCACTCCCAAATGCCGCTGATACGGATAGTCGGCACGGCTGCGATAGGGGCAGTCGCCGTTCGGGCATTCGCGGTAATGGATGACATCGGCGGTGTGGTTGATGACGATGTCCATATAGATTTTCAGGCCCAGCGCGTGAGCCTCGTGCACCAGCCGCGCAAAATCGGCATTTGTGCCGAAATGCGGATCAACCTGAGTAAAATCGGTGATCCAGTAGCCATGATAACCCGCACTTTCGTGGCTAGGTACGCCTTGTACTGGACGATTTTTCATTACCGGGCCCACCCATACAGCGGTAGCGCCAAGCGATTTGATATAGCCCAGACGCCGGATCACCCCGGCCAAGTCGCCACCGTGGTAAAATCCGGTGTCAGTCGGATCGTACCCGGTGTGCAGTCGATCTCCGGTCAGGCCGCCGGTATCGTTGGTGGGATCGCCATTGTCAAACCGGTCAGGCAACAGAAAATAGACAATCTCATCAGATGCAGGGCGTGCGGCAACAGCCGTCGGCGTAGGCGCCGCCAATGCGGGCAGGGTCAGGCAAAGCGCAGCCAATGCCGCCGTGGACTGCAAGCCCAGCGTTGCAAACGAACCTTCCATGCGCGCCGACCACGAGGCGGCACGCGTTGCAACGGATAATGGCACGGTTTCTCCCTTCTTTTATCCTTAGTGCCATTGCTTTCCGGGAGGGGTTAGAAGAATACGTATACTGTTGACCTCGCCATCGTGCGTGTGGCCATGTGCACCAATTGCCAAGAATGTGCTGGCGATCTAGCGTCTTTTCCACCATGCAAACCGACCATCAGAAGCTTCGTTCGATCGTAATCGTGGGCGGGGGTTCCGCCGGCTGGATGACTGCTGCTGCGCTGGCCAATGCCATCGGCAAAAGCGTCGCGATCACGCTGGTTGAATCCGATGCCATTGGCACCGTTGGCGTCGGCGAAGCGACCATACCGCCGATCCAATCGTTCAACGCGCGGTTGGGAATTGCCGAGGCCGATTTTCTGCGCGCAACGCGCGGTAGTTATAAATTGGGTATCGAATTTGTCGGCTGGGGCGCTGCGGATTCGCGCTATTTTCATCCCTTTAGGTAGTTCTGCGACCAATGCCACTTTAGTAAATCCAGCAGCACTGATTGTGCCCATGACTTCCATAAGCATGTTGCGGCCACCTACGGGGCTGTGAAAGGCAAGCCTGGGGAGGTTACTC
>CAIPWG010000263.1 GCA_903868655.1 uncultured Sphingomonadales bacterium | reverse complement strand
GTTGTGCATCAGGGGTGGTTTCGCGACAGCGAGGAGGGGATACTGTCGGGCGATGATCCCGCTGCAAGTGTGCTGATTGAGCAATCGACGTTCACCCGGCTGGGTCGGTGTGATCGCGGGCTGTCGTGTGCGCACTCGGTTTATTTCGGCGGCATCGGCCAGGTGATCGTGCGCAACAGCAGATTTGAGGCCGGTAGCGGCGGGCACTACGTCAAAAGCCGCAGCGTTCATATTGATGTGGTTGACAGCAGCTTCGACGATTCTGCCGGGCACGGCACCAATTACATGATTGATGTGTCCAACGGCGCAACCGGCGTGATCCGCGGCAACTGGTTCGTAGGCGGGCCCGACAAGGAAAACCGCACCACGATGATTTCCAATGCACCCGAAGGCCGCAAAAACACTGCTGATGGCCTGTTGATTGAAGACAACGTGGCGCGACTGGTGCCAACTGCCAATTACAACACCGCTTTTCTGGCCGATTGGTCAGGCGATGCGATCCGGTTGGGCGCCAACACCGTGGGCACCGGCATCCGGCGGTTTGATCACAAATAGGCGTTTACCCCAGCAGGTGCCCGCTGCGGTCGCGCTTGGTTTCGAGATAGCGATGGTTGTGCGGGTTCGCGGGCAGGGCGTGGGGCACCCGTTCGATCACATCGACACCAGCCCCCCGCAAGCCTTCGACTTTCGCCGGGTTGTTGGTCATGAGCCGGATCGCGGGTACGTTCAGCAAATCGAGCATCCGCGCCGCCACCGGAAAATCGCGCGATTCATTGGGCAGACCCAGCCGTTCGTTGGCATCGACCGTGTCAAAGCCCTGATCCTGCAACTGATAGGCGCGAAGCTTGTTGATCAGCCCGATACCGCGCCCTTCCTGCCGCAGATAGAGCAGCAGGCCCCAGCCGCCGCGCGCGGCCTCTTCGGCCATCGCGTGCAGCGCAGCATCGAGTTGTGGCCCGCAATCGCATTTCAGGCTGCCCAGAATATCGCCGGTCAGACATTCGCTGTGCAGCCGCACCAAGGGCACGCGATCATGATCCTGCGTGCCGATGATCAGCGCGACATGTTCACGCAGATCATCGCGTGCGCGAAACGCCACGATTTCTGAATCGTCGGTGGCGGCAACGGGCAGCCGTGCGCGTGCCTGCACCGTCAATTCGCCCGGATCGCGAAAGGCGGTGAGGTCGGCCGGTGACAGCGTAACGGCAATTTCGGCACCGCTAGCCACCATGAATGCGGGCAAAATTCCGGCCAGCCGCGCCAATTCCATCGCGGTGCGTGCAACCTGGTCATCAGGCAGCGGATCGGCGCGAAACGGTCCGCGCAACGGGCTGTCCAGATCGCGCGCCGGATCGGCCAGATCGCGTGCAGCACTCAAGCTGAACGGTTCGGTCGCGCGGATCAGGACCGGCGCGGCGGGATCGAACGCGCGCGTATTGCCCAGCTTCAGAGTTGCCGCTCGGGCCGCAGATACCAGCAAACGCGCGGAAAAGAGCCCGGGATTGGCATAAGCGGTTTCCGCGGGCAGCAGATCAAGTGATGCCGCATCGCCATGTTCAGAAACAATGCGGATTGCCCAGCCATGACGCAACGCGTCGAGTGCTTGTGCGACCAGGCGGCTGCGGCCAAGGGTCACTGGTCAAATCCGCTGATCAGGGGGATGTGATCCGAAGGCTGGTCCCACCGCCG
>CAIPWG010000262.1 GCA_903868655.1 uncultured Sphingomonadales bacterium | reverse complement strand
GATGCAACGCTGTCTTTGCGCAATGGCGGTGCGACTGATCTCACCGCAGCGCCGCTCGTTTTCGCAGGCTACGGGATTGTCGATGCGAAACTGGGCTGGGACGCTTATGCCGGTGTCGATATGCATGGCAAGGTTGCGGTCGTTCTTGCCAACGATCCTGACTTTGAAGCAGGGCGCGATCTTGGCTTTGAGGGACGACGTCTGGCGTTTTCGGGACGGGTCGGCGAAAAATTTGCCGCTGCCGCCAAAGCCGGCGCTGCGGGGGTTCTGGTCATCCACGAGGATGCGGCGGCGAGCTATCCGTTTCTGCAATTGGCCAGTGGTGACGCCTTGCCGGCGATGATGTTTGCGCCGTTTCAGCCCTCTGCCACATTCATGTTGTCGGGCTGGTTGCGCAATGATGTTGCGGTGGCATTGCTCGAACATGCGGGGCTCAATCTGGCCACGTTGAAGGTTGCTGCGCGCGATCCGAAATTCCGCGCTTTTGCCCTGGGTGGTGGCAGTGTGACAGCCAGTGGCAATCTGACGGTGACGCCCACTGTCAGCCACAACGTGATTGCCAGGTTGAAGGGGGCAAGCAAGCCCGACGACACCGTGCTCTATGGCGCGCACTGGGACGCCAACGGGCAAAATGGCCCAGTGGCTGGCGATGGCATTCGCAATGGTGCGGTCGACAATGCCACCGGGACGGCCGAGATGCTGGCGGTTGCTCGGGCGTTCGCGCGGGGGCCGCGTCCGTCGCGCAGTGTGGTTTTTGCAGCATGGACGGCGGAAGAAAAAGGACTTCTCGGCTCTGAATACTATGCGTCTCACCCCATTTTTCCACTGGCTACGACGGCGGCGGTAATCAACCTTGATCCGCACGTGGTGCTGCCTGCGGCAAAAGACATCGAATTGATTGGCGGCGGCCGTGTATCGTTGGAAACCGATTTGCGCCGTATTGCCGGCGCGCAAAAGCTGACTGTCATTGACGAACCTGCGATCGAGGCCGGCTGGTATTTTCGTTCGGATCAATTCTCCTTCGCCCGACGCGGTGTGCCCGCGATCACGTTCCGCGCGGGTCGGGATCTGGTCGATGGCGGTACTGCCAAAGGCGCAGCGCTTGTGGCCGATTACAACGCCAAGCGGTATCACCAGCCCAGCGACGAATTTGATCCTTCGTGGACATTTGCGGGAACGGTGCAGGAGGCGACGCTTGCTTATAGACTCGGCCTCGAAGTTACAAATTCCGACACGTGGCCCAGTTGGAATGCCGATGTGGACTACGGGGCTCTGCGTGCGGTGACTCATGGCGGGCGTATGCCACAGCCTTGATTCCAAATTGCTGACTGAAAGCATTCGCCATGCGGCTTGCCGGCCGTTTGCGGAAAAATTACCTCTAATTGTGATAACTACTTGGGTTGAGCGGTATACTATCTAAAGTTTGACGGCGCACTCCTGAGACCATGAGGCTCTCACACCGTCAGATCGAAATACCGTCCGGGCAACCAGCGCGTTGGGTCAGGCAGGCTGCATATCTGCAATGCCTTGTCCTGGGGGTCGTGCTGTTCCTGTGCCTCGCCATGCCGCACACGGGCGGGACGATCTTGCTGGTGCCTTTGCGCACGCGGACAACGGCAATATTCACGGACATCCCGAATTTCAGCATTCTGCGCGCGGGCTTGATCCCGGGCAGCACGCTGGTGAAAGTCAAGGGTGACGTACCGATCATGGCGCTTCTGGCAAACGGGGTTTTGCCGTTGGGGGCGCCTGATTGGCTGTGCACGAGTTCCGCGCCTATCCCACGCCAGACCAACAAGGGCGGCTAAAATCATGGAAGAACTTCTACACCTTCGTCTTCAAGGCGTGCGCTTGTTGGCGGGCATCGCATGGCTGGTAAGCCTTGTGGTCGGGGTTGGCACCCTGTTTGCAGGATCAGGCATCGCGCCGCTGGTCCTGACGCTGGTCTTGGTGGTATTTCCGACTATGGCTGCTTTGCGCGGCGCGGCTGATCCTGTCACACGCACAGTGCTCGGGGCGACGATGCCGCTCTTGTGCGCGGTCTTGCTGTTTCAGTGGAGCGGCAAAGTGTGGATGATCGATCTGCACATGACATTCTTTGCGGCGGTCGCGTTGACGTCGGTGCTTGCCGATTGGCGACCCGTTCTGGCAGCGGCTGTGGTCACGGCAATCCACCATCTGGCGCTCAATTTCCTTGCACCGACTTTGGTATTCGGTGTGCAAAGCGATTTCTGGCGGGTCGTGTTGCATGCTGTCATCGTGATCGTGGAAACCGGTGCATTGATGCAGGTCGGTTTAACACTGGAAGGTTTGTTGATCGCCCGTGCCGAAGCGCAAGCTGCTTCAGAGCAAGCGGAACGCGTCGCCCAGCAGGAGCGTGAACGGCGCAGCGCCGAACAGCAGCAGGTCGTGACAGTGCTTGCGACGGGTTTGCACAAGCTGGCGTCGGGCGATCTGACCTGCCAGATCAATACACAGCTCACACCTTCGTTCGAACAACTGCGCCGCGATTTCAACCAGGCCATCGGCGGCATGGAATCCGTTGTGGGCCGGGTTTGGTCGGCGACCGAACAAATCCGCGCCGGTTCTGATGAAATCAGCCTGGCATCCGAGGACCTTGCCAGCCGAACCGAGCTTCAGGCGGCCATGGCCGAACGTGCGATGAACACCGTATCCGAACTGGTCACCCTGACCGACGCCACGCTGGGCCGCACTCAAGCTGCCAACGTTACGATCCAGGAAACCAGCAGTCGCGTCCGACAGGGGCACCAGGTTGTTGCCAGTGCCATCGCCAAGATGGAACTGATCCAGCAGTCATCGGGTGAGATTGGCCAAATTGTCAGCGTGATTGACGGGATTGCGTTTCAAACCAATCTGCTGGCGCTCAACGCGGGAGTAGAGGCGGCGCGGGCAGGGGAATCGGGACGCGGTTTTGCGGTTGTGGCCAACGAAGTTCGCGCTCTGGCCCAGCGCAGCGCCGATGCCGCACGCGACATCCGGGCGCTGATTACCGGTTCGACGACACTCGTGAGTGAAGGCGTGGAACTCGTCAGCCAGACCGGGGTCGTGCTTGGCGCAGTAGTCAATGATGTGACGGCCTTTACCGAAACCGTCGGTGCGATCACCGCAGCCGTCAGCAATACCTCACGCGACCTTGCCATCGTGCGCGATACGTTCTCCGAAGTGGACCGCACGACTCAAAAGAATGCCGCAATGGTAGAGGAAAGCCACGCCGCCTTGCGCTCACTGACCGGGCAAACCGCCGTGCTGATGGATGCCGTGAAACATTTTTCGATTGCCGGGCATCACCGATATGAACCGCGTCTTGTCGCGTAATCGCCTGGTCGCAGATATGCCCGGCACGGTCGTTTTTCTGCTTTAAAACAGTCCCTCGATCACTCCATTGGCATCCAGGCAAATCGCTTCGGCGGCGGGCACTTTGGGCAGGCCGGGCATTGTCATGATGGTGCCGCAGATGGCCACAACGAACCCGGCGCCTGCTGCCAGCCGCACTTCGCGCAAGGGGATTGTGTGTCCGTCTGGTGCGCCAAGTGCCGCCGGGTCGGTCGAAAAGCTGTATTGGGTCTTGGCAATGCATACCGGCAAATGGCCGTAACCGGCTTCCTGCCATTGCGCCAGTTGGCGAAGGACACTCGCGTCAGCCACGACTTCGGCGGCACCGTACAGGCGCGTTGCGACCGCATTGATCTTGTCGATCAACGGCATAGCATCGTCATAGAGGGGCGTGAAACGCGATGGTGCCGTGGCCAGATCGACCACCTGATGCGCCAGGTCTTCTGCGCCTGCGCCTCCGTCAGACCAATGGCTGCAGACCACGGCTTTCGAACCGTGCGCCTCGGCGATGGCTTTGACCGCAGCCAGCTCGGCTTCGCTGTCAGTCGGGAACCGGTTGATCGCGACCACCGTCGGAACACCAAATTGCCCGACATTGGCCAAATGGCGCACCAGATTGGCGCTGCCGCGATAAACGGCGTCAACGTCTTCATGGGCAAGCGCTGTCTTGGCTACGCCGCCGTTCATCTTTAGCGAGCGTACCGTGGCAACGATCACCGCTGCCGAAGGGCGCAAGGCCGCCTGACGGCATTTGATGTTGAAGAATTTTTCTGCGCCCAAATCTGCGCCGAACCCTGCTTCGGTCACCACATAATTGGCCAGTTTCAGTGCGGTCCGCGTGGCGATCACCGAATTGCAGCCATGCGCGATATTGGCGAACGGGCCACCGTGGATCAGCGCCGGATTGCCTTCGAGGGTTTGGACCAAGTTGGGTTTCAGCGCTTGAGCCAGCAGCACCGCCATCGCGCCATCGGCTTTCAGATCGTGCGCCGTGATCATGCGGTTGTCGCGGGTGTGGCCAACTACGATCCGACCCAGCCGTGCCTGCAGATCGGCCATGTCATCGGCCAGGCACAAGATGGCCATGACTTCGGACGCGACGGTGATGTCGAACCCGGATTGGCGCGTGTCGTGCTTTCCAGCCGCTTGGGTGATTTCGCGCAAGGCCCGATCGTTCATGTCAAGCACACGCCGCCACACAATCCTGTCCGGATCGATATCGAGCGCGTTGCCCCAATAGAGGTGGTTGTCGATCATCGCGGCAAGCAGATTGTGTGCGCTGGTCACCGCATGAAAGTCGCCGGTGAAATGCAGATTGATGTCTTCCATCGGCACGACTTGCGCATAGCCGCCGCCGGTTGCTCCACCCTTGGTACCAAAACATGGGCCCAGCGAGGGTTCGCGCAAACACAGCATGGTGCGTTGGCCAATCCGTTGAAGCGCATAGGCCAACCCGACCGAGGTTGTTGTCTTGCCTTCACCCGCAGGCGTCGGGCTGATAGCGGTAACCAGGATCAGTTTGCCCACATCGCCGGATTGGGCCAGGCGATCGACATCGACCTTTGCCTTGTAATGGCCATACGGTTCG
>CAIPWG010000261.1 GCA_903868655.1 uncultured Sphingomonadales bacterium | reverse complement strand
GGATGAGCAGGGCACCCGCTGCTATCAGTTGCTTGTGCAACGCTTCGGTGGTGACGATGCGATCGCGAAGCGCATCCGCGCGGTCAGCGCCGACTCTGTCAAGCACGGCGAATACGAGTATTTCTATGCGTCGATTGATGAGGTCGCGCCTGACATAGCCGTGCAACTGAGGCATGGCCACGACTTAGCAGTGAATCTTGTGTTTTCACCTAGTTGGCTGCGCTATTCGCGCATCGGATGGATGCTTTACCAAGCGGATCTGACCATCAAGGCAATTGCTGCCGGATTTTCGCAGAATGGGACGCATGTAACCGTTTCACCAGCCTGGCAATTCCCTGATTTCGATCCAATATGGGCGCACCCAAACCGCTTTGCTGGCCGCGCGAATTTTGAAATCGATGAATCGTTGGTCGCTCAGGCAGGCACGCATCTAGACCTTTCACAGGTTCGGCCAAAACTGTATGTCACGGAGCGCCGGCCGGGTACCTCCGAGGATCTGGCGCCGTCGGATTACGACCGAAAACTCGCTGCGCATTTTACCGCGCATTGGAATGAGTATGTGAAGCGCATGCCGGAAATTAGCCGTCTAGTCATGATTTATCGTGCCTATGTGGCTGCCCGCTACCTCGTTCACAGGCACCCCGGACTTGCCGCGCGCATTCGTGCCTTGCCGCACGTAATTCCCCGCGAGTTATCTCCACAGTTGAGTCCTTTGGCTGAGCGCAGATCTGTTGTGTTGCGCACGCGTTTTCGCAATGGACAGATTGCTGCGCTGAACAATGGATATTTCGATATTGGCGGTGGTTACGGTGGTGGCACAGAATTCAAATTTGAGCAGAATGTGACCTTTCAATCTACCCGCGCTCCACTAGTTGACGAATGGGTCAAGACTGCCCGGGAGGCTTCGCCAGAAGCTGCATGGCTTGAGGCGGGCAATAACGTGGCTGCGGTGCTCGAGTTTGATAGCAAACGGATGCCAAATGGCTGGCGGGACGCGCTGGGTGGAACACTGTTTCTCGGCATCGCAGGCATCGCGTTTTCCGGAGTTGTATTCCTTCGTTTCCCCTGGCAGACGCTCAAGGCCAAGCGCGTGTGTTCGCATTGCGTTCAGGTACACACTCGCATCGGCTGGCTAATTCTTGCCTGTGAGACTGGCGCCGCCGCCTGTCTATGTTATCTCGTGATGTTGCCCCTCGCGGCGGCTCTTTTCGAGACTTCCGGCGTGTCCCCATTGGTGGCCATGGGCAGTGTAATCTACAGCCTGGGTTGGGTCTCCGCATGTGTGCTGGTTGGAATGGTCGCGCGGGCATTGTTCGCTCACTTTGTTCGCCAGCCTTGGCGGGAGGCAGCTATGACGGCTGACTTTCTGGTCGGCGCATCGGTAGTCATGGCGGTCGCCGCTTTTCTCGCGGCACTGCTAGCGACCACGTTCGGACTCCTTGGCATCGGAGTTGGCCGGCTTCTTTGGACGGAAGTGGGTGAGCGCCTGCTGCTTGTGCTGGGCGAGCCATCTGCGCTTCTCGTTCCGGCGTTCGCTGGCTTTCTGCTCGCTGTGATTGCGCTGATCGCCCGCTGGATCCTGCCCTACCGATTTGACAGTCGGCCGGTCGAGCTAGTCTCCGCCGGAAGCCACGCACACACGCCTATCAAACCTGGAAGAAAATGAATCAAGTTCTT
>CAIPWG010000260.1 GCA_903868655.1 uncultured Sphingomonadales bacterium | reverse complement strand
GGTGTCTTTTGCAGGTTTTGCAGCGCGGCAGTGGATCGGACAAATAGGCGCGTACCGATCGGTGTGCCAGCAAGCCCGCAATTGTCGGGTTCCAGCGGATCGTATCGGGGTGTTGCGTGCCATAGCGCTTGGTCAGAGCGGCAACGGCCTCTGCAGGTTGCGGGGCGTCGAGCGGCATGGGCAGATCCTTGTCTTTCGGTTGACGCGTACGGCGGGCACTGTCCTCCGGTCAGCGCTATTTCGCATGAAATGATCATTCTGTTGCAAATTAATAATTCTAAATCGATCATCAATGTCTTGTTGCCGCCACCACGGGGCAATAGTGGAACGGCGTGCCTCCATTGCGATTGAAAATGTACCGTAGCCTCTCTGCGCTTGGTTTGCTGGCCGTGACCGCCGGCTGCGTTCATGTGCCGCCTGCGCCGGTTGATCTGTCTGCCCGTGCTTCGGTTCGCGTTAGTGGCGGACTGAACCTGACCGCGATACGCGAACGCGCCGCAGCACTGGCGCCCGGCGCGCCGCATCCCGATAGCGGGCTTGATCGATTGGCATTGTTCGCTGCGATCCTGGAAGATGACCCGCGTGTGGTCGCCGCGCGCGGCGCAGTAGAGGTGGCCCGGCGCGACGCCCGGCTGGCTCACAAAGCGGCAAACCCGATGCTGGCGCTCTCGACGGATTATTCAAACGATTCCTCGATGCCTTCGTCCTGGTTGATTGGCGCCACCGCTGATGTTCAGCTCGATTTTGGCGGGCGAAAGTCCTTCCGCATCCGCAGCGCGGATCTGGGTGTGGTAAGCGCCGGATACGATCTGATCGAAACTGTCTGGACCGAACGCAACACCGCTGCGCGGGGGCTGGTCGATGTGATGGCCGGCGACCGCCAAAAGATGCTGGGCGATGATCTGGTGATGATGCTCGATCGGCAGCTGATTGCGATGCAACGTCGTGTCGATGCGGGCGAAATGGCATCGCTGACGCTCAGCCCGGTGCGTGCTGCGCGCGCGGCAGCGGCACGTGCGCGCGACGATGCCGTGGCGCGCGCAGCAGGGGGTCGTGCCACCATCGCGATGGTGCTGGGGGTGCCGGCGGCAGCATTGGATCAGGTCACGCTGGTCTGGACCGATTTTGCGGACATACCAACTGCACCGGCAGTGACGCCCGAGGTGGTGCGGACTGCGCTCGTCCGTCGCGCGGACGTTTTGCAAAAGATGGTGGCATACGATCAGGCCGAAGCGGCGTTGCGTGTCGAAATTGCCAAGCAAATGCCTTCGGTCAGTCTCGCGCCAGGGTTCACATGGCAAGGCGGGCTGTTCAATATCCCCCTCGGGATCAATCTGCAGTCGCCTTCGTTCGATCTGAACAGAAGCGCGATTGCGGCGGCAGAAGCGCGCCGGACGGCTGCGGGGCAGGCCATCGAAACCGTTCTGGCCGATGCGCAGGGCGCCATCGACAGTGCTTCGCGTGAGCGACTGGCCGCGCAAGCGGCGCTGGCGCGTCTTGAAAGAGAGGAATTGCCGCAAGCCCGGATTGCCGCTGATCGGGCCGATGCGCAATTGCGGCTCGGTGCGATTGGTCGCGCCGATTGGGCTGCGGCCAAAGCAGCAGACGTGTCGGCGCGCCTTGCTGCGGTTGACGCTTTGACCCGGTTAAGGGTGGCCCAGCTCGCGCTTGAAACTGCGTTGCGCCGACCGCTCGATGGGCCTGAAACGCAGATTTCGGTGCGAACCGATCCTGCCCTTGCTGGGGAGATACGAAAGTGAAGCGTTGGCAAGGTGCTGTCTTGGGGCTGGCCGGTTTGGCCTTGGGGGCGGTGGGGATGCGGTTGGCTGTACCAACGATCGATGCCGATGATCATGCACCAGTCAAAGCCGCTGCTGACGCCGCGCCGGGTTTGCATGTCGAGGACAAAGTCCAGCAACAGGCTGGCGTACGCAGCGCGCCGATTGTCGCACAGCGCATGGCAGGCATGGTCGATGGGTTTGCACGCGGGCTTGATCCTGCACCCTTGGGGGTGATTGCTTCGGAGATTGCGTCAACGACTGCGGCGCATGAAGCTTCATCGCGCGAACTGGCACGGTTGTCGGCGCTGGTGGCGGCCGATGCCGGGGCTTCGCGACGCGATCTCGATGCTGCCCGCGCCCAAGAAGTGCAGGATCGCGCGCACCAGACGCAGGCCTGCCAGC
>CAIPWG010000259.1 GCA_903868655.1 uncultured Sphingomonadales bacterium | reverse complement strand
GCGCGCGGGTAGCATCCAGTTTCACTTTTGGCGCATCCGATGGCATGACAATCTGTGCCGCGATCCCCAATCTTGCTGCGGCCCAGGCGACCCCTTGCGCATGGTTGCCGCTTGATACCGCTACAATTCCGCAGGCGCGTTCATCTGCGGTCATATCGGTCAGTCGGTGCCACGCGCCGCGAATCTTGAACGCGCCCACCGGTTGCAGGCTTTCCGCTTTGGCCCAGACCCGCGCACCGGATGGCAGGTTCAGCGGCAAGAGTGGCGTGGGTGGCAGCAAAGCAGCGATTTTCCGGGCCGCAGTCAGAACGCCTTCACGGCTGGGCGCGCGCGAATATGACGACGGTGAATCGGGACTTGGGTTTGTCATCCCAATATTCTAGACGCGCAGACTTCTGGCTGTCGCGCGTCTTTCGCGCGCACGCATTTATTTTGCCTTTCGGGAGAAACTCCAATGGCCAAGGTCCTTGTCATCGGCGCTGGCGGCGTCGGCTCTGTTGCCGTTCACAAAATGGCCATGAACCCCGGCATTTTCAGCGAAATCGCGCTGGCCAGCCGCACCGTATCCAAGTGCGAGGCGATTGCCGCTTCGGTCAAGGAACGCACGGGCGTGACGGTCGACACGTACCAGATTGATGCTGACGACGTTGCTGCGACGACAGCGCTGCTCAACACGGTCAAGCCCGTGCTGGTGGTCAATCTTGCGCTGCCGTATCAGGATTTGGCGATCATGGACGCGTGTCTGGCCGCAGGTGTCAACTATATGGATACTGCCAATTATGAACCACGCGATGTCGCGAAGTTCGAATACCACTGGCAGTGGGCCTACCAGGAAAAGTTTGCAGCTGCGGGGTTGACCGCATTGCTCGGTTCGGGCTTCGACCCAGGCGTTACCAGCGTGTTCGCGATGTGGCTGAAAAAGCACAAGCTCGACACCATCCGCACGCTCGATATTCTCGATTGCAACGGTGGCGACCATGGCCAGCATTTCGCCACCAATTTCAACCCCGAAATCAACATCCGCGAAGTGACCGCGCCGGCGCGTCATTGGGAAAACGGCGAATTCGTAGAGACCCCGGCGATGAGCACCAAGCAGACATTCGACTTTGAAGCGGTCGGCCCAAAGACGATGTACATGATGTACCACGAAGAGTTGGAAAGCCTGGCGAAGTTCATCCCCGAGATGGAACGGGCACGGTTCTGGATGACCTTTGGCGAGGCTTATATCACCCACCTGACCGTGCTGCAGAATGTCGGCATGACCCGGATCGACCCGGTGATCTACGAGGGCAAGGAAATCATTCCGCTGCAATTCCTTAAGGCAGTACTGCCCGAACCGGCTTCGCTGGGCGCCACCACACGTGGCAAGACCAACATCGGCGACATTGCCACCGGCACGAAAGATGGGATCGAAAAGACATTCTACATCTACAATATCTGCGATCATGAAGAAGCCTATGCCGAAACCGGCAACCAGGCGGTCAGCTATACCACCGGCGTTCCTGCGATGATCGGTGCGGCAATGCTGGTTCAGGGCATCTGGAGCGGCGCGGGCGTGTTCAATATGGAACAGTTCGATCCCGACCCCTACATGGATATGCTCAACAGCCAGGGCCTGCCTTGGCAGGTGCGTGAACTCGACGGCCCGTTGGCGTTCTGATGGAAACGCGGGCTGGCGATCCGGGGGCCTTTGCCCGGTTTGACCTGACACGGGTCGACAGCCCGGCGTTCGTCGTCGATGCGGCGGCGTTGCGGCGCAATCTGGGCATTCTGGCCGAGGTGCGTGATCGTTCGGGGATAACGCTTTTGGCTGCCCTGAAGGCGTTCAGCATGTGGCGCGTTGCGCCCCTTATCAACGAATATCTGGATGGCGTGTGCACGTCTGGCTTGTGGGAAGCGCGGCTCGCTTCCGAACATTACACTGGCGAAATCGCAACGTATTGCGCCGGATACAAAGCCGATGATCTGGCCGAGATTTGCCGGTTGTCGGACCATGTGATCTTCAATTCGCCGGCGCAGATTGCGCGGTTTGGCGATGTTTTGAAAACGGCACGCGAACAGGGTCATCGGTTTGATGTCGGGCTGCGTATCAATCCGCAATATGCCACAGGCGAAGTGCCGCGCTATGACCCTTGCGCGCCGCACTCGCGGCTGGGTTATCCGATCGAGCAATTGACCGAGGCTGATCTCGACGGTGTGTCGGGGATCCATTTCCACACTTTGTGCGAACAGGATCTGGAGCCGCTCAAACACACCTGGGACGCGCTGCGGCCCCATCTGCAACCATGGTTTGGCCGGTTGCAATGGCTGAATTTTGGCGGTGGGCACCACATTACGCGCGCCGATTATCAACGCGGCGAGCTTATCGAATTCCTGAAATCGGTGAAGGCCGAGACCGGTTGCGAAATCTACCTTGAACCCGGTGAAGCGGTGGCGCTCGATGCCGGTATACTGGTCGGTACTGTGCTCGATGTGCAAAACAACGGTATGCCGGTAGCGGTTACCGACATTTCCGCCACGTGCCACATGCCCGACGTGATCGAAGCGCCCTATCGCCCGGCAATGCTCGGAGAGCGCGATGGCGACGATGAAGCGGTGCGTCTGGGTGGACCATCGTGTCTGGCGGGTGATGTGATTGGCGATTATCGGTTGCCTGTCGCATGCGAGCCAGGGGCACGTTTTGCGTTTCTCGACCAGGCGCATTATTCCATGGTCAAGACCACCACTTTCAACGGTGTACCGTTGCCGTCGATCTGGCTGTGGGACAGCGAAACCGATGCGCTCGAATGCATCCGCAGCTTTTCCTATGCGGATTTTCGCGACCGTTTGTCATGAACGCTTGGCATTAATGCCTCTCGCGGTGCAGGTTGGCATAAAACAGCCTGCACCCGTGGAGAGATACGATGAGCGACCCTGTAGCCAATGCCAAGGACAGCGATCCGGCGGTACTGGGCTGGATGGAGGGGTTTCCGCCTCCGCCTGACAAACAGGTCATGTGGCGCAATGCCGATCACATGCGGTTTCCGAAAACCCGCTGGGCGTTTTCACACTTTCGCGAACTGCTGCCGACAGCGCGGATCTCGGGTGGTCAGGCTCCGGCCTTGCCTCGTGCGCTTGATGACGGTCTGGCACAGCTCGCATTCACGCCCTTGGGCAGCAACACCCCGCAAACCGTGGAGCAGGGCCTGCTCGATACGTATGCCGATGGCCTGTTGGTGGTGCACAAGGGCCGGGTGATCCTTGAACGCTGGTATGGAGTTACCGGCCCTGAAACGCGGCATATCGCGTTTTCGATGACCAAAAGCTTTGTCGGCACTCTCGCGGCTGTTCTGGTCGCACAAGGTCGGCTTGATCCTGCTGCGCCCGTATCGGCTTATGTGCCTGAACTGGGCGCCAGCGGTTTTGGCCAGGCGACAATTCGCCACGTGATGGATATGACCACCGCGATTGATTTCAGCGAGGAATATACCAACCCACGGTCGGGTATTGGAGCCTATAGCGCGGCAGTCGGGTTCGTACCGCCAAGCCCCGATTATGACGGCCCTCGTGATATGTGGTCGTTCCTGACGGGAATTGCCCCCAATGGCCCGCACGGTGACGCTTTCACGTATCGTACATGCAACACAGACGTGCTGAATTGGGTCATCACGCGCATTACCGGCAAGAACTTTGCAACAAACCTGTCTGAACAGTTCTGGGTCCCGCTGGGGCTGCACGAGGCTGACGTCATGGTTGACGCCATTGGCACGCCGTTTGCCGGCGGCGGGCTGTGTCTGCGCCTTGAAGATCTGGCGCGCTTTGGCGAAATGATCCGGCAGGACGGGCAGGGCATCGTTCCCGCATCCGCAGTTGCCGCGATCAGGCATGGCGGACGACCCGATCAATTCGATTCGCGGCATTACCCGTCGTTGCCCGGATGGAGCTATGGCAGCCAGTGGTGGCACAGCCATGGGGCCGATGGCGGCTTTTCTGCACGTGGCATTCACGGGCAGGCGCTTTGGATTGCGCCCGCAGCAGAGCTGGTGATTGCGCGGTTTGGTTCGCATCCTGTGGCTGGAAATGCCGGAAATGACGCGATTTCAATCCCGATGTGGCAGGCCATCGGGCGCGCCTTGGGCAGCGCGATGACATGAATATTTCAGTTTTTTGACAATTATCAGATTGCCCCAAAATATGTCTTGAATTGGGGGGGAGAGGGGCTAATTACGCCACTCGCTGCCCCATGGGGACTTCCTAACCGCAAGGCAGCTTTGTTCAACAATGTCGTTGGGGGTCCCTTGAGTTGCACACATATCTTGATGCTTTGGCCGTAGCCAGCGCTCACGCGCCGGAAGAACCTGCCATCCTCAACCGCCCGCATGCTGCTGCGCGCGCTGCCCGCTTCTTTGTAGAGAAGTTTCCGGGCAAGACGCTTTATGCAGTCAAGGCCAACCCGTCTCCCGACCTGATCCAGGTGCTGTGGGATTCGGGGGTCACCCACTATGACGTCG
>CAIPWG010000258.1 GCA_903868655.1 uncultured Sphingomonadales bacterium | reverse complement strand
CGGGTTGCACGTACTGATCGTGCGGAACAGCGGCGCCAAGCGTTCAACCGAATAAAACGTGCCCGACAACATCGCCATGGGCGCGATGACGAAATTGGTGACGGCAGCGTTCTGGTCAAATTTGTCAGCCCAAAGCGACGTCAGCACGCCAATCAATGAAAACAGCACTGATCCCATCAGCCCGAACCACAGCACCGCCCACGGGTGGTGCATCGTCAGATCGACGCCTGGCCACAACCACATTGCCGCAAACAGCGCCACGCCGACCAGCAATGCACGGGTCACAGCCGCGCCAACCAGCGCAATCAACAATTCAAGCTCCGAAATTGTCGGCATCAGATAATCAATGATCGTGCCCTGCATCTTGCCCACCAGCAGGCCAAAACTGGCATTGGCAAAGGCATTGTTGATCATGCCCATCGCGATCAGACCCGGCGCGACAAAGCTGGCAAACGGCACGCCCAGCACTGTGCGGCCACCACCGCCCAGCGCCAATGTGAAAATTACCAGATAGAGCAGCGTGGTTACCGCAGGCGCCCAGATGGTCTGGAGCTGAACCTTGAAAAACCGGCGGACTTCCTTCATATAGAGAGTCCACAAGCCCAAACGGTTGAAACCGCGGAACACCGGTTCGCCCGGTTGCGGGAAATTCCCGACAGTTGCAGGATTGGGGAAACCGGTTGCGTGCGTTGCCATGGGCGACGTCGGGATCGATTGATCAAGCATGGCTGACGCGGTATCGCCTAGGCCACGCAATAGCAAGCGGATGGCGGCAAGCCCGGATTGCCCTCACCCCAAAGAACAGTACGGCGTGTATGTACGCGCATGAAGGAACAGGCATGAGCTGGACGGAAGAGCGGATCGAGAAACTGACCAAAATGTGGGAAGGCGGCGCCACGGCCAGCCAGATCGCTGAAGAATTGGGCGGGGTCAGCCGCAATGCCGTGATCGGCAAGGCGCACCGTCTGGGTCTGAAGGCACGCCCCTCGCCTGTAAAGCCCAACGACAAGACCGAAGCGCCGCGTGCTGAGGCACCGCCAAAACCTGCGCCACGCGCCGCTGCGCCCGCCGAACCCAAGCCCGCAGCACCCCGCGCCACACCCGCGCCTGCGCCTGTAGCCCCCCCGGTTATCGCGCGCCCTCCCGTCGCGGTGGTTGCAACACCACCCGCAGAAGTTGCGCCCGCCGCCGACGCACCGCCGGCTGCTCCGCAGCCGCGGATTGTTTCTGTAGGCCCCGGTGGCTTTCTGCGTCAGGGCCCGGGCGACCAGCAGGCACCGATCCCGCCCGCGCCGCCGCGCCGACTGGTGCCAGCCCGTCCCAGTGCAGAAATTGCCGACAAGACGAGCTTGCTCGATCTGAATGATCGCATCTGCCGCTGGCCCATGGGCCACCCCGGTGAACCCGATTTCCACTTCTGTGGAGACAAGGTGAACCCCGGTTTTCCTTATTGCGTGGAACATTGCGGCCGTGCCTATCAGGCGCAATTGCCGCGTGGTCATCGCCGCCCTCCTCCGCCCATGCCCTTTGGCGGCCCACGCGTTCGCTGATCCACCCACGCCCGGGGGGCTTATGCCCCCGGGCGTGGTTAACAATCGGTCGCCGATGCCGTCCTGTGGGCATGGCTAAACACGATTCATCGAATGAGGCGCAGCGCGACGGCGGCTGGCGCGAATGGTTGGGACTGGCCCCGCGCGCCGAAGCCGCACCGGCCGCAATCCAGATTTCAACCGAAGATGAACTTGATCACGGGCTCACCCAGCGCGAGATCTGGCTACCCGCCAAACGCCGCATGTTGGCGCAAGTGGCGGATTTCCTGATCGATCACGATCTGGAAGTGCTGCCTTTCACGCTGTCGATTGCTTATGATTGTGTGACCGGCAGCAGCCCGCACCTGGCACAGCGCATTCTCGAACGCACCGAAAAAGGGCTGCCCATTACGTTGAAGTGGCTTGAAGAGGCTCAGGCGGCGCAAGCCCGTGATGCCACTGCTGAAGCGGTGGCGATGCTGGTTGGTGAACTTGAAGACAGTTTATCGGATCTTGGCCGCACCATGGCCGGAGTGCGCACAGCGACGGGTACCTATT
>CAIPWG010000257.1 GCA_903868655.1 uncultured Sphingomonadales bacterium | reverse complement strand
GTATTGCCCAAGTGCTCGGCGGCCGCCGCCCTGAAGGCCTGATTTATGAGCTGTTTCTCGATGAAAAGGGCGAAAAAATCTCGAAGTCGAAAGGCAACGGCCTGACGATTGAGCAATGGCTCGATTATGGCAGCGAGGAATCGCTCGGTTTTTACCTGTTCCGCGAACCCAAGAGTGCCAAGTCGCTGCATGTCGGGATCATCCCGCGTGCGGTCGATGAATATTGGCAGTTCCGCGAAAAACTGCCCGCGCAACCGCTCGAACAGCAACTGGGCAATCCGGTGTGGCACTTGTTGCGCACCAATGGCTATGCTGGCGGGGCAGGCGACGCCCTGCCGGTGACGTATGGCTTGTTGCTCAATCTGGTGGGCGTGCTGGGCGCGGGCGCCAGCCGCGATCAGGTCTGGTCATATCTGGGCAATTATGTCGCCAACGCCGATCCGGCTGCGCATCCCGCGCTCGATGCGCTGGTGACGCGGGCCCTGGCATATAACCGCGATCTGATCGCGCCTACGTTGCAGCGCCGCCTGCCTGCCGCAAACGAGGCGGCTGCATTGGCAGCACTCGATGTGGCGCTGTCCGATATGACCGCCGATGCCGGGGCAGAGGCGTTTCAAACCGTGGTCTACGAAGTGGGTAAAGACACCGCGTTCGGATTTGAGTCGCTGCGTGACTGGTTCAAGGCGTTGTACGAAACTTTGCTCGGATCATCACAAGGCCCGCGCATGGGCAGCTTTATCGCGCTTTACGGCTTGGCCAACACCCGTGCGTTGATCGCCGAGGCATTGGCCAGCGCCTGATCGGCGATCCATTGGCGGATCTTCGCTTCCAGCACCGCCAGCGGCAGCGCACCGCTGTTGAGCACCTGGTCGTGAAACGCGCGGAGGTCGAACCGGGCACCCAATGCCGCGCCTGCTTCATCGCGCAGCCGCTGGATGGTCAATGCACCAATCTTGTAGGCCAGCGCTTGTCCGGGATTGGCAATGTAACGATCGACTTCTGCGGCGGCGTCGATCCGGCCGATGCCTGAATTGTCGAGCATATAAGCAATCGCCTGATCGCGGGACCAGCCACGCGTGTGCAGCCCGGTATCGACCACCAGCCGCATCGCGCGCAACATCTCGTCATCGAGTGTGCCCCAGTGTTGCGCCGGATCGCGATAAAGCCCCATATCGTAGCCCAAAGTTTCGGCATAGAGCGCCCAGCCTTCGACATAGGCGGCATTGCCGCCAAACCGCTGGAAATCGGGCAGCGCCTCGTTTTCTTGCGCCAGACTGATCTGGAAATGATGCCCCGGCGCGCCTTCGTGAAGATACAAGGTCGTCAAACCGGTCAGAAAACGGTGCTGCCAGTCATATGTGTTGTACCAGAATACGCCAGGTCGACTGCCATCGGGCAGGCCTTCGCTATAACTGCCGCCCGCTTCGAACCGCGCGCGATACGCGGGATAGGGCTCAATGCTGAGCGGAGTGCGCGGCACATGCAGGAAATAATGCGGAGCCAATTGTGCGACCTGTTCGCCCACTGTGCGAAACCCGCGGCCAAGCTGGGCGGCACTGGTCGGGTGAAAGCGCGGATCGGTGCGGATCACGTCGAAAAATGCATGTAACGGAAGATCGTAGCCAAGCTCGGCCTCCACTTGGCGCATGGCGTGCTGGATGCGTTCGACTTCGGCAAGACCGGTGCGGTGGACAACATCGGGATCAAGATCGAGCGTGGTTTCCTGACGCACCAGCAGGCGATAGAGCGAAGCGCCACCGGGCAGAGCTGACAAGCCGACCGACACGCGTGCGGCGGGCAGGTATTCGTCGGCCAGAAACGCGCGTAACCGGGCATAGGCGGGATAAACTGCCTCTGTACTGGCCGCAGCAAAGGCATGTTCCAGTCGATGCCGGGCAGCGGGCAGGGTCTTGCGCGGGATATGGCGGACCGGAACCATGAACAGCGACTGGTGCGGGGGCCGCGCGATGATCGCATCGATCTGCGCAATCATGTTGGTCACTGTCAGTTGTGGTTCGACCACGCCACTGGCAATCCCTTCACGGAACCGGTCGATGGCGTTGTCGATCATGACAGGCAGTGTGCGTTCGAGATCAAGCCTCGCTTCGATCTGCGCTGTGCTGCGTAGCGTACCGCCCTCGCTGGTTGCTGCCATTTGCGGAAATTCGACCGGAAAACCCATGAAATGGTTGAACGGCTGGACGCCTAGCAGCGCTTGAGCGGAAGGCGCCAGCATCGCATGCTGCGCCGCCAGCATCTGGGCGAATACGTCGTAAGACAGGCGATGGGGATTATCGAGTGCCTGACGATCGATGGTGGCCAATTGCACCAGCGCGTGTTCGGTTACGGCGCGTTGTTGGGCCGCCAGTGTCGGGGTGAAAGTCTGGACCAGCAGATTATGCGGCACTGCTTCGCCGCGCGCGAGCGCACCCAGAGGATCAAGCGCCTGTTGCGCACGGCTGTCCGCCGCAAACAAGCGGTCCAGTTGTTCGGCTGCGGCATTTGGCGTGGGCGGCTTTGCCGGGGCCGCGTTGGCGCCAAGGGAGAGCCCAACCAGCAGCGAGATCAGCACGCGGCCCGGCTTCAACACCATGGACGCGCCCTGTACCACTTCGTCAGGACATATTTGACACCGCGCACGACGGGCGCACCTGCGTGGATTGTGCGCGGATTGGGCCGGCCATCGGGCAGCATGTTGTTCCAGATCAGCAGTACGCCGGGCTGCGGCGGGATCGACAGGTTGATTTTGGGGAAGTCGGTTGCACCACCTTCGTCCACCGCATTGAGATAACCCATGACGGTCCAGCTGCGTTGTCCGCCACGGGTGTTTTCCAGATCCCAATAGGCGTGTTTGTCGACAAAATAGTCGAAGTGGTGCTTGAACTGCTGGCCTTCGGTATAGCGTTGGCCTTGCAGGGTTTCGCCCAGCACCGGATCCATGCCAAGCAAATCGTCGATGCGGCGTTCAAGTGTGCGGATGAAGGGATCGTCGCGATCGACATCACCGGTATAACTGGTGCGTCCGCCATCGCGGTTGTCGTTGTATGTCGGTGATGGACGGGCAACCGCATCGATCGTCGCGATCAGTCTGCGGCAATCGTCTGCCGACAGAAAATCGGCCACGGCATACAATTCGGCATCATCGACGGGCAGGCGATAGGCTGCCGGGTCTGCATCAAGTCGTGAACGCACAGCGTTGCCGATGCGTTGCAGCGTGGCCCGGTCCGGAGCCTGGGTCGAGGAACGAAACGAAAAAACCATGCCGGCTATGGTCATGGCCGAAGCCACGCTGATCGGCAAGGGGCGCTCGCAACGGCTCGATTGTTGCGCATGCTTGTATAGGAGCAGCTCGATTAGTCCATTTTGGACAAATCTCATTGCAAAATTCGAAAAAACTGCGTGAAAACTTGGTTAATGTAGATAGCGCTTCAAGTATCCACACCGGATAGAGCCAAAGTAAGGCATCGAACTGGTGAAGTCGTTGTTTTGGTTCTCATCAACCAAACGCCGTCATATGCAAAGCTGCCTGCCTGTGTTGTGAGCGCAGCGAGTAACCGCCCGGTTAATGGAGACGACAATTTTGAACGTCCATGTTGAGCTAGAGAGTCGATATTTGCGCCGGGCAAAATTTGTTTACAATGCACGCCGTCGGCGCGACGCCGCGGCTGGCATTCCGGGCCTTTTTGCCGAACCTGCGTGGGATATCCTGCTGGATGTTTACATTGCATTGAAAAGTGGTCGCGAAATTCAGGTTTCAAGTGTTTGCATAGAGGCTGGTGTGCCCTCGACAACGATCTTGCGCTGGTTGACCCGGCTCGAACTTGAAGGTGTGATTTATCGTGCGGCGGACAATGTCGATGGCCGACGGCGTTATGTCCGCCTGACCGACGCAGGTGAGGCGTTGATGAACCGAATGCTCGATGTGATCGATTGGCCAGCCTAGGCGCTTGCGCGCTGCACAGGTCTGTAGGGACAGCTTGCGATGCGCAATTATGCTGTGGCAGGGCCTTCGTCATGGATACTTTCACGAAATTGACCGCCGCGTCGGCTCACCTTGATTTGCTGTTTGCCGATGCCACCGCCCGTTTGGTCGGGGCGGTACGCGATCGACATTCCGCGATCCATGCCCCGGTGGTGGTCACAGGCGACGGCGATGCCCGGATCATGGTGTTGCGCGCCGCCGACGATGATCTGGCGTTATTGCGTTTCCACACCGATTTGCGCAGCCCCAAAGTGGCGACATTGGCCGCTGATCCGCGTCTGACCGTACTGGCTTATGATCCCGGGGCGCGGGTCCAATTGCGCTTGAATGGCATCGCCCATGTGGAAACGAATGGCGTTCACGCCGATGCGGCCTGGGCGGCTGCCTCAACGCTCAGCCGGCGATGCTATCTGGCGCAAGTGGGGCCGAGCGCGCCGATGGATGCAGCAGGGTCGGCGCTGCCACCCGAATTGCGCGACAACCGTCTGACGCATGCGCAAAGCGAAGCGGGCCGGGAAAACTTTGCAGTGATCATGATGCGCGCAGAATGCCTCGACTGGTTGCAACTGTCGCACGATGGCGGCCTGCGCGCCAGGTTCGAACGGTCCAGCGAAGGGTGGCAGGGGGCGTGGGTCGCCCCCTGATCCTGATTCAGCGCGACAGTTTCTTGTATGCCAGCGGCGTAGGCCGGTCGGCTGCGTCGCCCAAACGGCGGCGCTTGTCTTCTTCATAAGCAGCAAAGTTGCCTTCGAACCATTCGACGTGGCTGTTGCCTTCGAATGCCAGAATGTGCGTCGCGAGACGATCGAGGAAGAAGCGGTCGTGGCTGATCACAACCGCACACCCTGCGAAGTTTTCGATGGCTTCTTCGAGCGCACCCAGCGTTTCAACGTCAAGGTCGTTGGTCGGTTCGTCGAGCAGCAGCACGTTGCCACCGGCCTTGAGCATCTTGGCCATGTGCACGCGGTTGCGTTCCCCGCCCGACAGTTTTCCAACGTTCTTTTGCTGGTCCGCACCTTTGAAGTTGAACGCGCCGACATAAGCACGGGTCGACGTGTCGAACCCGTTGACTTTCATGTAGTCGTGCCCATCGGAAATTTCCTGCCAGACGTTCTTGGCTGGATCGAGTTGATCGCGGCTCTGATCGACAAAGCCCAGCCGAACGGTCGATCCGATGTCGATTGATCCGCTGTCAGGCTGTTCCTTGCCGGTCAGCAATTTGAACAGCGTCGATTTGCCGGCGCCGTTGGGTCCGATCACCCCGACGATGCCACCCGGTGGCAATAGGAATGACAAGTCTTCGAACAACAGCTTGTCGCCGTAAGCCTTGGTAACACCCTTTACCTCAATCACTTTGCCGCCAAGGCGCTCGGGCACCTGGATGACGATCTGTGCTTTGCCTGGGCTGCGGGTATTCTGGCTGGCGACCAGTTCTTCGAACTTTTTGATACGCGATTTGGATTTGGTCTGGCGACCCTTGGTGCCGGCGCGGATCCATTCGAGTTCGTCGTTGATCGCTTTTTGGCGGCCGCTGGCCTCGCGGTCTTCCTGTTCGAGGCGCTTCGACTTCTTTTCCAGATACGTCGAATAATTGCCTTCGTAAGGGAAGTATTTGCCGCGGTCGATTTCGAGAATCCAACCCACCACGTTGTCGAGGAAATAGCGG
>CAIPWG010000256.1 GCA_903868655.1 uncultured Sphingomonadales bacterium | reverse complement strand
GACCAACCAGGCGACGCTTGCGCGTTGGCCGACATGGCTGACATTGACCGACATCGCCTGGGGCAGCTTTGCCACCGCAGTGGCAGCCAGCGTGGCCACTGCCGCCGCGCGCAAGTTTGCAGGAGAATAACGCCACGGAAAAAACCGGGTGCAACTTTGCCTCATGATGCTTTAGAGCGCGCGCATGTCTGCACAGATCACTCCCGAAACCGTCGCCGCCCACGGCTTTACCGAAGACGAATATGCGCGCGTGCTCAGCGCGCTGGGGCGCGAGCCCAATCTGGTCGAACTTGGCATATTTTCGGTGATGTGGTCCGAACACTGCTCGTACAAATCGAGCCGTCTGCATCTGAAGAAACTGCCGACTGAGGCGCCCTGGGTTATTTGTGGTCCCGGTGAAAATGCCGGGGTCATCGACATCGGCGATGGCCAGGCCGCCATCTTCAAGATGGAAAGCCACAACCATCCGAGCTACATCGAGCCCTATCAAGGCGCTGCGACCGGTGTGGGCGGCATTTTGCGCGATGTGTTCACGATGGGCGCACGTCCTGTGGCCAACATGAACGCGCTGCGTTTTGGCCGCCCCGATCACCCCAAAATGAAACATCTGGTGCAAGGCGTGGTGGCGGGCATCGGCGGCTACGGCAATTGCGTTGGCGTGCCCACGGTCGGCGGCGAAACCAATTTCCACACAGCCTACGACGGCAACATTCTGGTCAACGCGATGACTGTGGGCGTGGCCGATACCGACAAGATTTTCTATTCGGCAGCCACCGGGCTTGGCAATCCCATTGTCTATGTCGGATCGAAAACCGGCCGCGATGGTATCCACGGTGCAACGATGGCCAGCGCCGATTTCGACGACAAGAGCGATGAAAAGCGCCCAACCGTGCAAGTGGGCGATCCGTTCACCGAAAAACTGCTCATCGAAGCGTGCCTCGAACTGATGGCGACCGATGCAATCGTGGCGATCCAGGACATGGGTGCGGCCGGGCTGACATCAAGCTCGGTCGAAATGGCCAGCAAGGGCGGTGCGGGCATCCGGTTGAACATGAACGCCGTGCCTTGCCGCGAAACCGGCATGACGCCCTATGAGATGATGCTGTCGGAAAGCCAGGAGCGCATGCTCATGGTGCTCAAACCCGGCAAAGAGCCGATGGCCGAAGCGATTTTCCGCAAGTGGGAACTCGATTTCGCAGTCATCGGCGAAGTAACCGACACCGGCCACATGGTACTGGAATGGAACGGGGAAGTGGTCTGCGACATTCCGCTGGACCCGCTCGCGGATGAAGCCCCGCTCTATGACCGTCCGCATCTGTCGCTCGATGATTACAAAGCCTGGGCGGCCGTTCCAGCTTTGGGCGACATACCCGCAAGCAGCGACCTCGGTGCCGATTTGCTGACGCTGGTCGGTTGCCCCGATCTCGCCAGCCGACGCTGGATCTGGGAACAATACGACAGCCAGGTCGGGGCAGATACCTTGCAAAAGTCTGGCGGCGATGCTGCGGTCGTGCGCGTGCACGGCAGCGACAAGGCATTGGCGATGAGCACCGACTGCACCCCGCGTTATTGCTACGCCGACCCCTATGAAGGGGGCAAACAGGCCGTTGCCGAAACTTGGCGCAATTTGTGCGCGGTCGGCGCAACACCCCTGGCAATCACCAATTGCCTGAACTTTGCCAACCCGCAGCGCCCCGAAATCATGGCACAAATCGTTGAAGCCTTGAACGGCATGGGCGATGCCTGCCGCGCACTCGATTATCCCATCGTGTCGGGCAATGTCTCGCTATACAACGAATCAAAGGCAACCGGCGGTGGCAGTGCGATCCTCCCCACACCGGCGATTGGTGGCGTAGGCCTGATGCTCGACCACGCCACGATGGCCACGATCCGGTTCAAGGGTGAAGGCGAAGCGATCTGGCTGATCGGCGGCCCGGACAGTGGCGGCCATCTGGGGCAATCGCTGTTTCTGCGCGAAGTACACGGACAGGAAGCCGGCGACCCGCCGCAGGTCGATCTGGCAGCGGAACGGCGGAACGGCGAATTTGTGCGGGAATTGATAGCCGACAGCAGGGTCAGCGCGGTGCACGATGTGGCCGATGGAGGCGTGTTGGTGGCGCTTGCCGAGATGGCGATGGCCAGCGGGATTGGCTGCACGCTTGACAGCATGAACGATGCAGCGAGCGCCTTTGGTGAGGACCAGAGCCGTTATCTGGTAACCGCGCCCGCGCATGACGATCTGTCAGCCCCGGGGATCGCCGTACGCCGGATCGGCACAACCGGGGGATCCGCTGTAAAAGGTCCGGATTTTGCCGTAGCAATCGCCGCACTCAAAGACCGCAACGAAGCGTTCTTCCGCAACTGGATGGAAAGCTGACACTCAAAAGCCCTCCCCTTTTCGGGGGAGGGCTTTGAGGGCAACCTTCAAGCCGCTTGGGCT
>CAIPWG010000255.1 GCA_903868655.1 uncultured Sphingomonadales bacterium | reverse complement strand
GCACCCCCAGCGGGCACCAGATCTCGGTTATGATCCCATTTGAGATAACCGATCGGTGCACTGCGCAGCACCGTATCCAGCGCGCAAAACAGATATTCGCGCACGTCGACACGCGCCATATCGAGCACCAATTGCCCGCGCGCGGTCAAATGTGGATGCCCATGACGATGCAGCGCCCAAGCGGGATGGGCGCGATACAGGTCGCTATCGGGATTGACCATTTCCGGTTCGACCCACAGACCGAATTCCATGCCCAACGCCTGCACCGCCTGTGCCAGTGGGGCGAGGCCGAGCGGATATTTGATGGTGTCCGGGCTCCAGTCACCCAGCCCGGCGCTGTCATCACCGCGCCCTTTGAACCAGCCATCGTCGAGCACAAAACGTTCGATGCCAAGTTCCGCCGCCGCATGTGCCAGCGTCTTTATCCGTGCCGCATCGTGATCGAAATAACAGGCTTCCCAACTGTTAAGATGAACCTTGCGTGGGGTCATCGTGCCTTCCGGCCAGTGTACCATCGCACGCACCATCGCATGGTGCGCCGCCATTGCGCCATTGCGCCCGCGGTTGCTGATCGCCAGCAAGGCATCGGGCGCGGTCCATCGCTCACCAGGTGCCAAGACTACTTCGCCAGGCTTCAATACCGCACCGGCTGAGAGGATATGATAGCCTTCGTCATCGCGTTCGATCGCGATCCGGCTATCACCCGACCAACACAGCTGCAGGCTGAGCACTTCGCCCCGGTCCCATCCTGCTGCCGCCCCCAGAACATAGACCCCCGGAGCGCCTCCGTGCCCCGAAATGCCACGACGGGTTTCGCGCAACCATATCTGTTCGGGCAGTGGCTCGTTAACCTCGACCAGTTCGGCATTGTGCCGTCCCCGCCATGACACGACGCGTGCGGCATCCGCTGACAGCGGCACCAGCACGCTGTTCAGCGCATCGAGCGAAACCGCCGTGTCACCCCGATTGATGACCTCTGCGCCAATCCGCCAACCCGCAGCGCTGTCGCTGCGCACAGTCTGGATCAATTCGATACCCGCAACGCTATCGCTCAGCACCACGCGGATCGCATGTTCGGCCTGTTCGATGCACACGCCGGTCCACGCCAGCGGCAAGGCCACGCCATCGCGCCGCAGCACAGCGACAGACGGCCCAAACCAGCCCTCGCCGGCAACCGGCGCCGTCGAAAAAGGACAATCGCGATCGAGCGAAAACGATGCCGCGGTGCGCGTAGCGGCCAAACGCGGCAAGGTTCCAGGCTCAACCCGCAGACCGCAATGCCGCCACAACGGAGCGGCATCCGCACGCGGTTCGAGCACGATCGAACCATCCCCGACATGAACGGCAAGCTGGTTCACGCGGCCACAGTCTCCAGCCGCGCAGGACGCGCGCGGCCTTCTTCGACCCAGGCAACCGCGACCCCACCGGCAATCAGACAGGCACCGCACAGCCGCAGCATATTGCTGGGATCGCTGCCCAGAAATCTGTGATAGCAATCGAACCCAATCGATACCACGCCCAGATCAAGCCGGCTCATCACCACTGCAAACAACAGCATGGGCAACACGATCATCATGTTGAAAATGCCCATGTAGACGCCAGTGCGCGCGGCCGGGATCGAACTGGTCAGGATTGCATACGGGTTACCCATAATGCTGCCCCAAGCCAGCCCCACGCCGATCGCCGGCACAAACAACAGAACCTTGTCCTGCATCAGCGGCAGCGCGATCATGCCGAGCCCCCCGCACAACAGCGCCAGCGCATGCAGCGGCCCGGGCCCGATCCGACGCGCCAATGGCACCATGGCAAAGGCGCCGACAAACGCGACCGCGTTGTAAAACGCGGCCACTTCGCCGTTGGTCAGGACTGCACTGTGAAACGCAGCGCTTTGCGCATCGGCCGTATGATAAATCGTCCGCCCGATCGCATATGTGACATATGTCCAATAGCCCGACATGCCGAACCACTGAAACAGGCTCATCAGCCCCAGTTTGCGCATGGCACGTGGCATAGCACGGATCGCCGTGACAATTTCCATGAGAGTCGCGCCAAACCCGCTGGGACGGCGAAGTATTTCGTCGCGTTCGGCCTGCGCCATGGGCAGTTCGGGCACGCGCCAGATCGACCACAGTATAGTGGTCAGCGACAGGACTGCTCCGATCGAGAACACCACTCGCACGGTATAAGGAATATGGTGCGGATCGACCCAATCCTTGTTCATCCCCATGCCGACAAGGATCGAAGGCGTCAGAAACGCCAGCATCTGCGCCAGCCCGGTGAACGCGCTTTGCGACAGAAATCCGAATTGGCGCTGCGAGGGCTCAAGCCGGTCCGACACATAAGCACGATAAGGTTCCATGGTGATGTTGTTGCCCGCATCGAGCACCCACATCAGCGACGCGGCCATCAGAATTGACGATGACAGCGGCATGAACGTCAACCCGGCACAACACAGCACCGCCCCGATCAGGAAATAGGGCGTGCGCCGCCCCCACCGCCCGGTGGTGCGATCGCTCAAGGCCCCGATTAGCGGCTGGATCAACAGACCGGTCAGCGGGCCGGCCAGTTGCAACATCGGCAACTGGCTCTCGTTGGCGCCGAGATAGCTGTAAATCGGCGCCATATTGCCTTGCTGCAAACCGAAACTGAACTGAAGCCCGAGGAAGCCCAGGTTCATTTCAAGAATACGGCTCAGCGACAGGCGCGGGCGACGATCAGGCACGTGTCTTCTCCCCCCGGGGCGTTATCGGCCCTCATCCCGGTGAGATGTCACAGATCGTTGACGCTGGCAACAATCGTTTGCAGCATGTCAAAGCAAAGGTTTGATCACATTGCCATCGGACCCTCCTCCATCAGGAGGAGGGCAAAATGGTCACCCCAGAATGCCGGGCAAGTTCAGCCCTTTTTCGCGCGCGCAATCCAGCGCGATATCATAACCCGCATCGGCATGCCGCATGACGCCGGTCGCCGGATCGTTCCACAAAACGCGTTCCAGACGCCGCGCGGCGGCGTCGGTACCATCTGCAACGATCACCATTCCCGAATGCTGCGAATAGCCCATGCCGACGCCGCCGCCATGATGCAGCGACACCCAGGTCGCGCCGCTGGCGCAATTGAGCAAGGCATTCAGCAATGGCCAGTCGGACACGGCATCCGACCCGTCCTGCATCGCTTCGGTTTCGCGGTTCGGGCTGGCAACCGAACCCGAATCGAGATGATCCCGCCCGATCACAATCGGGGCCTTCAATTCGCCGCTGGCGACCATTTCGTTGAACGCCAGACCCAGCCTGTGGCGGTCACCCAGACCGACCCAGCAGATCCGCGCAGGCAATCCCTGAAACTGGATTTTCTCGCGCGCCATATCCAGCCAGCGGTGCAGATGTGGGTTGTCGGGGATCAGTTCTTTCACCTTCTGATCGGTGCGATAGATATCTTCGGGATCGCCAGACAGCGCGACCCAGCGGAATGGCCCAATGCCACGGCAAAACAAGGGGCGGATATAGGCAGGGACAAAGCCTGGAAAGGCAAAGGCATTGATCACGCCTTCGTCTTGCGCGACCTGCCGGATGTTGTTGCCATAATCCGTGGTCGGCACACCCAGCGCCTGAAACGCCAGCATAGCCTCGACATGGCGCGCCATGCTCGCCTTGGCCGCCTTGGCCACTGCTTCGGGATCACGCTCGCGTTTTTCAATCCATTCGGCCACCGTCCAGCCTGCGGGCAGATAGCCGTTGATCGGATCGTGTGCGCTGGTCTGATCGGTCAGGAGATCGGGACGAATGCCGCGCGCCAGCATTTCCGGCAGAACTTCGGCCGCATTGCCCAACAGGCCCACCGATACCGGCTTCTTCGCCGCGTTGGCTTCCGCGATGATCGCCATGGCTTCATCCAGCGTGTTTGCGCGACGATCAAGATAACCGGTCCGCAACCGCATATCGATCCGGCTGGCCTGGCATTCGATTGCCAGACAACTGGCACCGGCCATCACCGCCGCCAGCGGCTGCGCGCCACCCATGCCGCCAAGTCCGGCAGTCAGAATCCATTTGCCAGCCAAATCGCCGCCAAAGTGGCGGCGCCCCATTTCGACAAAGGTTTCATAGGTGCCCTGCACGATGCCCTGGGTGCCGATGTAAATCCACGAACCTGCTGTCATCTGGCCATACATCGCCAGACCCTTGCGATCGAGTTCGTTGAAATGTTCCCACGTCGCCCACTTTGGTACCAGATTGGAATTGGCGATCAGCACGCGCGGGGCATCGGCATGGGTCTTGAACACACCGACCGGCTTGCCCGACTGCACCAACAGTGTCTGGTCGTCGTCGAGATCGCGCAACGCGGCAACAATCTTGTCAAACGCGTCCCAGTCGCGCGCCGCTCGGCCGATACCGCCATAGACCACCAATTCTTCAGGTCGTTCGGCAACATCGGGGTGCAGGTTGTTCATCAACATGCGCAAAGGTGCTTCAGTCAGCCAAGACTTGGCGCTCAATTCGGTGCCGGTGGCGGCGCGAATAACACGGGTGTTGTCGAGGCGGGTGCTCATGCGGTTTCTCCCGGAATGGCAAAGGCAAGCGCGGCTTTCAAAACGCGGCGCAATGTAGGGGCGATAACTGGCGCAGCAACCAGCGGCGCTGGCCAGTTTGATGGCGAAACAGTTTCGGGCTCGGCAATATACCCACGCAGCGCCAGTTCCATCTGTACCGCATGAATGCCATTTTCGGGATGACCATAATGCCGCGTGGTCCAGCCGCCCTTGAACCGGCCGTTCACGACATGCCCCAAACCTGACTCAGCACAAGCCTGCACAATCGCCGCTTCGAGTTCGGGCGCGCAAGTCGTGCCATTGTTGGTACCGATGTTGAACTGCGGCAATTCACCTTCGAAAAGCCGCGCAACGCGGCTGCGGATCGAATGTGCATCATAAACCACGACATGGGCATGTCTTGCCCGCAACCGCGCAATCTCTGCCGCCAGCGCAGCATGATAAGGCTCAAAATAGGTCTCCCGACGCGCCGCGATCTCGGCGTCATCGGGCAAGGCGCCGGCGTAAAGAGGTTCGCCATCAAACGTGGTCGTCGGCACAAGTTCGGTCGTTGCCATACCCGGATAGAGCGAAGCGCCCGAGGGATCACGGTTGCAATCGAT
>CAIPWG010000254.1 GCA_903868655.1 uncultured Sphingomonadales bacterium | reverse complement strand
CGCCTATTTGTCCGATCCACTGCCGCCCGGCACAATAGAGACCCTGATTGCTACGGCACAATCAGCTGCGACCTCGTCAAATCTGCAGGTTTGGAGCGTGGTTGCCGTTCAGGACCCGGACAAGCGGGCGCGCTTGGCCGAACTCGCAGGCGGACAGCGGCATATCGTCGAAGCACCGGCCATTCTGCTGTTTGTGGCGGATCTGGCGCGCGCCGACATGATCGCGCAAGACTCTGGAGCCATGGCCGATGGCTATGATTTCCTTGAAAGTTTTACGGTTGCCACGATCGACGCCGCGCTCGCGGCACAAAATGCGGTGGTTGCGGCTGAATCGCTTGGACTTGGCACGGTTTATATCGGCGCCATGCGCAACCATCCCGAAGATGTCGCCACGCTGGTCGGGCTACCTCTGCGTTGCGCGGTCATGTTTGGACTGGTTATCGGCTATCCCGACCCTGCGCACCCGGCCTCGGTCAAGCCCCGTTTGCCCCAAGCCGTCGTGCTGCATCATGACCGGTATGATCTTGAAGCCCAACGCGAACCGATTGCGCAGTACGATGAAACCGCGCGCGCATTTCAAATCGCGCAGGGCCAGCAACCCGTCGGCTGGCGCGCGCTGATCATCAGTCGGGGCCGCAATGCCGCCGCGCTGAATGGTCGTGACCGGTTGAAAGCAGCCTTGCGCGCATTGGGCATGGCTTTGCGGTGACTGCGGGCACGCCTAGGACCTGAAGCAAGAACCGTTCTTGGCGCGTTCCAGCAGAAACAACGTGTTGTCGATACTCAAACCACGCCACTGCATCGCGGCCGGAAACCTGTGCGCCACCGAATAGCCCGCTTGGCAGGCCTGCCCCGCCGGATCGGCCTTTACCGGCGCAGGCAGCCACACCATCGCCGCCAGTATTGCATCGGGATGCGTTGCCAGCAACGCATTCCATTCTTGCGGGTGTGGCAAAGCGTGCCAGGTTTCATCGGAATTCCACCGCACAAATTGCGGATGGGGGGCACCACCGTGATAATTGTCGAACACGTTGCGCGGCAACCATGGCTGGGTTTCAAAGCTCTGCCCGCCAAAGGCAGAAATCCCCGCTCCGGGATGATCGGCGCGCCATGCCATGATCGCGTCGGCGGCCGGGTGCCCGGCCGAATAGGCATGTGACACATCATAAAGGCCGCTGTGAACGGTTTGCATACCTTGCCCGAATTCCAGCAAAGCGAGCGCGCCAAACAACAGGTGCCGCGTAGGCCGATCAACCGGATTGGCCCACTGCGTCCACAGCACAAACAGCAGGACCGTAAACAGGACCCCGCCGTGCCAACTGCTGGCCAGCACCGCGCCTGAAAACACGATCAGCGAAATCGGCATAGCCAGCATCAGCGCACGATCGCGCCCGGCAAGCACCAACCGCACGATCAGCGCCAGAAATGCCGCCGACAGCGCCATGCCCAGAACGACATCAACCCCGGTTTGCCGCACTGTGCTCCACGGCGTGACGCGATCGAACAGAGCGTTGGCAACAAATACGACCGCGCTACCCACCGGGTTCATCCGCGTGACTTGTGCCATAAAGCCATTGTCTGCGGGTTGCCACGCAGTCCACATGGCAAACAGGCCGAACCCGCCAGCCAAGGCGAGTGCAGCCAGAGCACGCCTGTCACCCAGCCGCCGCGCCAGTGCCAGCCGCACCAGAAGTTCAAGGCCCAGCAGACCTGACGCCAGAAAGCTGAATGCGTTGATATTGGCGATAATGCCGATCACCACTGCGTAACCCAAAGGCCACCGCACGCGATCGGCAAACAATATCGCAGCCATCGGCAACAGCATCAGATCAAGGCAATAGCCCCGCGCGACCACGCTATACTGATAACCGAAATACCACGTTGCCAGCAGCCCGACCCGCAGCGGCAACGGAAACGGCGCCCGCCACAGCACAAGCGCGGCGGCAACGATCGCAAACCCTGCAGACAACACCCAGATCGCGCCAAAGGGCAGGCCCGTGTGGATCGCGAGCCACAAGATCGCGTGCCACAATCCCGGTGTGCCCTCGTACCGCGCATATGTGCCGATCAGCGTGACCAGAGTGTTGTCGCGTGCCAGCAGCCAGGCCTGCATTTCGTCGAACCAGGCTTCGTGATGCATGCCAACCCAGATCACCCAGGTGGCGTAGAACACCAGCGCCAGCACCTGGACGATCAGATTGCAGCGCGCAGTATCTGCCGTCTGGCCAGCGGGCCGCTCAAAATTCACGCGTGTCTCCATACTCGAGGCGCTCAGCTTTGTTTTTCCAGAACCAATCCCACAACCATATGAGACTCTCCAAAAGAAATAATGTTACCGCTTTTTAAAACACTCTGCT
>CAIPWG010000253.1 GCA_903868655.1 uncultured Sphingomonadales bacterium | reverse complement strand
CGTTCCTGATCGGGATCGACCGCCCGGCCAGCGATGTGGTGCGCGCGGTGCGTGGCGCGGATAAAGCGGCGATTGTTGCGGCGCGTGTGTTCGACGATTTCCGTGGCGCGGGCGTGCCCGATGGTCAGCGGAGCCTGGCGATCGAAGTCACGTTGCAGCCTGTCGAAAAGAGCTTTGACGAAGCCGAGTTGAAAGCGATTTCGGATCGGGTGGTGGCCGCTGTCGCCAAATTGGGTGGCACTTTGCGCGGATAAGGGAACACAATGCCGGACGATCTGATCACAATCGCCAGCGACAGGCTGTCGGCACGGATCAATCCGACCGGCGCGGAATTGTGGTCGCTGACCGACCCAGAAGGCCGGGAGTACATGACCGATGCGGACCCCGCGTTTTGGGGTGGTCATGCGCCGGTCCTGTTTCCGGTCGTCGGCTCGTTGGTCAACGATCAACTTGTGGTCGATGGACAAGCTTACAATGTTCCACGCCACGGTTTTGCCCGTCGCAGCACGTTTTCGGTGGTGGAACAGACGGCCGGGCAAATCGTGTTTCGCTTGCGCGACAGCGCCGACACGCGCGCAGTTTATCCTTTCGCCTTTGAGCTCGATCTCGGGTTCCGTCTGGAAGGCTGGCGGCTGGATATCGTTGCCAGCGTCCGCAATCCGGGCGACCGGCTGCTGCCGTTCAGTTTCGGTTATCATCCCGCGTTCGCATGGCCTCTGCCGGGCGGCGCTGCCAAGGCCGCGCATGGGCTGACGTTTGCCAACGACGAGCCGGGTTTGGTGCGCCGCGTGGCGCGCAACACAGGACTGCTGTTGCCTGACGCAATGCCGACACCTGTTGTGGGGCGCAGCTTGGCGCTGGATGAAGCGCTGTTTGTCGATGACGCGGTGATCTGGACCGATTTGACCAGCCGTGCGCTGCGTTACGATGCGCCGGGTGGGGCAGGGCTTGATATTGCTTTTCCCGACATGCCGATGCTGGGGCTGTGGCAGGTGCCGGGTGCGCGTTATATCTGCATTGAGCCGTGGCACGGCCATGCCGATCCCCTAGGCTTTTCCGGGGAATTTGCAACCAAACCGGGTCTTGTCACGCTGGCCCCGGGTGGCATGCGCCAATTTCATTTGTCGATCACGGTGAACCCCTGATGGTGTTGCGACCGATCCATTTCGTCGGTTTGATGGTGGCCGTGCTCGTGCTGCTGGCAGGCGTTGCGTTGTTGATGCCGCGCCATGGCGAACGGCTGGTCGCGCGGGCGTCTTCGAAAATTCCGGCAGCGGCCTTGCGCACGTGTCTGGGCGCAAAGCTCGGCCTGACCTGGCAGGGCGAGCCGCGCGCCATGTATGCCAATACCTCGGGCCTGCGTGTGGTGGTTGGTGATAACGGGCAATTTCGGCAGGTTGGTCTGTTCACCGATGGCGGACGACCATTGGGCAGCAGCGAAAGCACGGCGCTGGAGGCGTGTCTGGGGGCAAAGTAAAGGTTTGGGTTCCCCCTCAAACTGTTCCGATCCAAAAACCAGTCCACTTTTTCGCGCGATGGTTTAGGGGGCAACGCATGTCCAATCGTCGCACCTTTGCCATCATCTCGCACCCTGACGCCGGGAAAACCACACTGACCGAAAAGCTGCTGCTGCAAGGCGGGGCAATCCATCTGGCCGGCGAGGTGAAAGCACGGGGCCAGGCGCGGCGTGCGCGGTCCGACTGGATGAAGATCGAACAGCAACGCGGGATCTCGGTGACCAGCTCGGTCATGACGTTCCAGAAAGACGGGATCGTCTTCAACCTGCTCGACACACCGGGCCACGAAGACTTTTCCGAAGATACTTATCGCACGCTGACTGCAGTCGATTCGGCAATCATGGTGATCGACGCGGCCAAGGGGATCGAGCCGCAGACGCGCAAACTGTTTGAAGTGTGCCGCTTGCGTTCGGTGCCGATCATCACGTTTGTGAACAAAGTCGATCGTGAAGGCCGCAGCGTGTTTGAAACGCTGGATGAAGTGGCCGATGCGCTAGCGCTGGATGTGGTGCCGATGTCCTGGCCGATCGGCATGGGGGGCATTTTCGAAGGTGTAATGGACCTGACTACGCGCACGATTGCCCGGCCCGAGGGCGATTCACGCGAATTTCTGGGTCGGCTCGATCCAGAAGCGGGTGCGACAATTCCGGATGCCGTGGCCGAAGAAATCGAACTGGCCGAAGTGGGCTACCCTGCGTTCGATCTCGAATCCTACCGCCATGGAGATTTGACGCCTGTCTATTTCGGATCGGCGCTGAAGAATTTTGGCGTGGCCGAACTGATCGATGCGATCGCGCGGTTTGCGCCGCCACCCCGGCCGCAATCGTCGGATCAGGGCGTGATCGATCCGATGCGGGAAGATGTCACCGGCTTTGTCTTCAAGGTTCAGGCCAATATGGACCCGCAGCACCGCGACCGTATCGCGTTCATGCGCATGGTGTCAGGCACGTTCCGTCGAGGGATGAAGCTGATTCCATCAGGCCTGGGCAAGCCGATTGCGGTGCATTCGCCAATCCTGTTTTTTGCGCAGGACCGCGAGATTGCCGATACCGCCGAAGCGGGCGACATCATCGGCATTCCCAACCATGGTACGCTGCGGGTCGGCGATACGCTGTCGGAAAAGAACGATGTGCGCTTTACCGGGCTGCCGAATTTCGCACCTGAAATCCTGCGCCGGGTCGCCCTGAAAGACCCGACCAAGACCAAACAGTTGCGCAAGGCGCTCGACGACTTGTCCGAAGAGGGTGTGATTCAGGTGTTCTATCCCGAAATCGGCGCGCAATGGATTGTCGGGGTGGTCGGGCAGTTGCAACTCGACGTGTTGATCTCGCGGCTGGAGGCAGAATACAAAGTCGAAGCCGTGCTCGAAGCGTCTCCGTTCGATACCGCGCGTTGGATCAAGGGCAGCGATGCCGCGATCAAGGGCTTTGTCGATTTCAACAAGTCGAACCTGGCGCATGATCGTGATGGCGATCCCGTGTTTATGGCGCGTTCGGCCTGGGATGTCGGTTACCAGCAGGAACGCAATCCCGATCTCGCTTTTTCGGCGACCAAGGAAAGATAGGGGTTCAGGGGCCTTGCCAGCAGCGGCATCGCGCGGCAGTTAAGCGCCATGACGATGCTCGGCCCCACTTCGAACACATTTATCTCGCAGCGCTTGCGCCTTCACTACGTGGATTGGGGGAATCCGGACAAGCCGCCGTTGCTGCTGATCCACGGTGGGCGTGACCATTGCCGCAGCTGGGACTGGACCGCCGAAGCCTTGCGCGATGACTGGCACGTAATCGCGCTTGATCATCGTGGGCACGGCGACAGCGAATGGGCGTCGGACGGCAATTATCGCGTGATGGACATGGTCTATGACGTGGCGCAGCTGGTGCATCAGCTCGATCTGGCACCCGTAACAATCGTATCGCATTCCATGGGGGCCAATGTCTCGCTGCGCTATGCCGGGTTGTTTGCTGAAAACGTGCGCAAACTGGTAGCGATCGAAGGCATCTTTCCCACCCCTGAATGGGAAATGCGGATGAAGGATGTGCCCTTTGCGCGGCGCGTACGCGAATATATTGGCGAAAAGCGCAAGGCCGCTGGTCGCTTGCCGCGCCGCTATCCGGCGCTGGGTGATGCTTATGCGCGTATGAAATCAGAAAATCCCTATTTGACCGATGCGCAGGCGCGACATCTGACAATTCATGGGATCAACCGTAACGAAGATGGCACGTTCAGCTGGAAATTTGATCCTTACGTCCACATCGATCACCCTTATGACATCTCGGGCGAACGCAAGCACGAGCTGTGGGAGGCGATCACGTGCCCCACACTTCTGCTCAATGGCGCGGATTCATGGGCGGGCAATCCCGAGCGCGATGGACGCATCCGCCATTTCCGCAATGCGCAAGTGGTCGAATTCGAAAATGCCGGGCACTGGCTGCATCATGACCAATTCGACCGGTTTGTGGCAACGCTGAAGGATTTTCTGTGATTGCCTAATTTTTGGGCATGAGCTAAAGATTGCTGTATATTTAGGCATCAAATTTGCGCCGTTTGAGCAACAATCACAGCGTAAAGCGCCCAATTGCGGCATTATATTTTCGGTAAGGATTTGGCACGGATTTTGCTGCTCTTCCGCCAGAACTGTTTGCGTGGGGCGAACAGGGTCAGGGGGGACCGATGAAGTTCATCATCGCCATCATAAAGCCATTCAAGCTCGATGAAGTGCGCGAAGCGCTGTCGGCTGTGGGCGTGGCTGGTATGACAGTGTCCGAAGTCAAAGGTTTTGGTCGGCAAAAGGGCCAGACCGAAATTTACCGCGGCGCTGAATACACCACCAACATGCTGCCCAAGGTCAAACTGGAAATAGCGGTTTCCGACGACCTGGCAGACCGCGTCATTGAAACCATCCAGCAAACCGCCAGTACCGAAGCGATCGGCGACGGAAAGATCTTCGTGATTGATCTTGAATCCGCCACGCGCATTCGCACTGGCGAGACCGGGGAACCGGCGCTGTGACCACGGGAATGAAGGGGAACCCTATGATCCGCAAGATGATCAGTGGCGTAGTGGGCTCGGGTATCGCACTCGGTTTTGCTTCGACTGCTTTTGCACAGGCTGCCATGATCAAGGCGCCGACCGCTGCCCAGCAGCTGACGATGGTGAACAAGGGCGATACAGCCTGGTTGTTGCTGTCCTCGGTGCTGGTCCTGATGATGAGTGTGCCTGGTCTGGCGCTGTTCTATGGCGGCCTGGTGCGCACCAAGAATATGCTCAGCGTGCTGATGCAGGTGTTCATGATCGTGGCGGTCTGCGGCATGTTGTGGGCGACGGTTGGCTATTCGCTGGCCTTTACCACTGGCGCCACTCCCGGCCTGACGCCCTATATCGGCGGCTTGTCCAAGGCGCTGATGCGCACGATTGACGCCACGACGGCATCGACGACGTTTTCAAACAATGTCTATGTGCCCGAATTGGCCTATTTCGTGTTCCAGATGACCTTTGCGATGATCACGCCTGCGCTGATCGTCGGTTCGTTTGCCGAACGCGTGAAATTCACCCCGCTGATGGTGTTCGTGGTGCTGTGGTCGTTGTTCGCCTATTATCCGATCGCGCACATGGTGTGGTACTGGGGCGGACCCGATTTCATGAAGGACACGCCCAACGAGGCCGGTCTGCTCAACCATTGGGGCGCGCTCGACTTTGCCGGCGGCACCGTGGTGCACATCAATGCCGGGATCGCCGGGATGGTCGGCTGCCTGATGATCGGCAAGCGGCTCGGGTTTGGTCGGGAAAACACCCCGCCGCATTCGTTGACGATGACCATGATCGGCGCCTCGCTGCTGTGGGTGGGCTGGTTCGGCTTCAACGCCGGGTCCAACCTCGAAGCCAACGGCGTAACCGCGGTTGCTTTCGTCAACACCATGTTGGCCACATGTGGCGCGGCGGTGAGCTGGGCATTGATCGAACAGTTCGTGCACAAAAAGCCATCGATGCTGGGTGCTGCATCGGGCGCCGTGGCTGGGTTGGTCGCGGTTACACCGGCTTCGGGCTATGCCCATCCGATGACCGCGATGGTGCTGGGTCTGGTAGTATCGCCGATCTGCTTCTTCTTCGTCACCACGGTGAAGAACAAGTTCAAATATGACGACACGCTCGACGTGTTTGGCGTCCACTGCATCGGCGGGATCACCGGGGCACTGGGCACTGCGATCGTCGCCAGCCCCGCGCTGGGTGGTCAGGGCGTGACCGACTACACCAAGTTCCCGTCCGCGCTGTCGCCTGATTACAGCATTGTCTCGCAGCTGATCATTCAGTTCGAAGCCGTGCTGATCACGCTGGCATGGTCGGGTCTGGTGTCGGCGCTGCTGTTCTATGCCATCGACAAGACCTTGGGCCTGCGGCCCGCCGAAGATGCCGAGCGCGAAGGCCTCGACATTACCGAACACGGCGAACGCGCCTACAACATGTAAGACTTTACCGAATTGGCGGGATGGTTGAGGATGATCCTCTCCCCATCGTCACATCCCGCCAAAACATGTTCCTCCTGCGAGAACCCCTGGCCGGAAGACTTGTCTTCCGGCCCTCCTTTTGGGTTCGGAAGACCAGTTTTCGCGCTTCTTTTCGGGCCTCGGCGCAACACTGGGACGGGGGAGGCGCGTGTTCCCCATCTCCACAGTTTCTTTGAGCGGCGATCCCGGTTAAGGCTCGCGCGCGATGACTGATACCATTTCCAACCCGTTTGCCGACCGTCCGCAGCCCAAGCCCTGGATCGCTGCAATCCATGCT